>JAEIOG010000006.1 GCA_016342495.1 Phycisphaerae bacterium | reverse complement strand
AAATAACAGTTATCTTCATATGGAGATGTATCGGCAATATTGACCCAAACCTTTAATTATGACTAAGCACTAGCCACTTTACTCATCATGGAATATAACATAATGCCTTAGCACAGCGCTGCCGCTTCGTGCTGTTTTGCTTCATATAGCTAAAATGTTACAACAATTTTCACTGTTCACTGCAAACTTTTCAACCACCTAACTTGGAAAATTCGGCGATTTCAAAATCGTGCCATGCTTCTGCAGCACACCATTTTTAACATATCTATCACCGCGTTCAGCAAAATGCTCTACCATTCGTCCTCGCCACAATGCCAGGGTCCCCTGATATTCTGACTTACCTGACAGCTGCGTCAGTTCATGCGGATCATTTTCCAGATTAAACAATTGCTCAGAACCATCAGTGTAACAATAAATATATTTTATCTTGCCATCGGTCAGCGCACACCAGTTATTTAAGGAGTCATAACAGGTGGCATGTTCAAAATCTATATATTCCCGCCAATTAGGATTTTTCGCCCGAACAGGTCTGAGCATACTCATCCCATCCATATCATCTGGAATCTTTGCCCCTGCTGCATCAAGAAACGTTGGCAACACATCACGTAAATCAACTGTCAAATCCAAAGTCGCCCCACGCACTACCTTAGTTTTCATATTCTCCGGCCAACGCAACAACATCGGTATACGTGCCGAGCCTTCATAAGCATAAGTTTTACGCCAATGATGATGATCACCCAACATATCGCCATGGTCGGCGGTAAATACAATCAGCGTTTCATCATAAACGCCACGATCTTTCAATGACTGAATAACCTTGCCAACCTGTTCATCAATAAAAGTAATTGACCCATAATACCCATGCCGCGATTCCTTTGCCTGGGCTACGCCAAGGTCGCCATACCATGCATTAGCCCCGCCAGCTTTAGTCTTAAATCTGTCAGTCCAGTCGCCCACCCAAGGCGATGGCATATCTTCGGTATTATACATATCCCAGAATCGCTGGGGCGGATCATACGGACTATGTGGCCGCGCAAAAGAAACTTTCATCATCCAGGGCTGCTGCTTATCATAATTTTTAATGAAATCACAAGCGGTCTTACCGGTCCAGACTGTCGGGTGCAATTCCTCCGGCAATTTATAAACACCAGAAACATATTCGTTCCAGCCTATACCGGTTTCATCAGGATTTTTATCAGGAGCCACTTCCTTAAACCAGCGACGATAGTCACTGATAAAACCTGGCGATTCGACCCGACCAGATTCATCGACCAAAGTGCCATGATAGCCATGCAAAGTCTTTTGCGGATACCAGTGCTGCTTACCAACACTAAAGGTATAATAACCAGCTTCTCGAAGCATGCGTGGCTTCTCATATTTATAATGTTCAGCTACCCGACTATAGCCCAGCATGCCATGATGCCAGGGTGACAAACCCGTCAGCAAACCAGCTCGGGCAGGCGTACAGCTCGGTGATTGACTATAAGCATAATTAAAAATCACCCCATCTGCTGCAATTGCGTCCAGATTTGGTGTCTGAATTTTATCATTGCCCATGCAGCCCAAACAATCAAAACGATGTTGGTCTGTCATAATCAATAATAAATTAGGCCGCTTGCCGCTTATTTGAGTTTTGCCTGTATTGCTTGTCAGCATAACGCCACCATCACTTTTCTGACAACCGCAAAAAGCTAAACCGCCAGCTACAACACCACATGATTTCAAAAACGCACGTCTATTCATCTATAACTCCAAATCCTTAGTCCAATGGACTATACTCAAGCCAATAATATCACAATAAAAATGCAATATTAAAATCTACGAACCTCTCTTGCTCAAACTGCCTATCGATCAGCAGGTAGGATGGGCTATGCCCATGCTGATGAAATCGCATCGTAATAGCGATACCCATTATTGTATATTACTTCACTTAGCTAAAATATTACAATTTTTTTAATAAACCAGACTCTCCAGCCACTCACTGCTGACCAAAGCAAAATCCCCAATACCAACATCGCCATCACCGTCAATATCAGCAACGCTTAAGCTTGGCTGATCAACTTCACTTATGCCGGCAATCCCGACAATCTGACCCTGCGTCAAAGCCTGACTATAAATCTTCAACTCATCAATAACAGTAAAAGCTCCGTCCACTTCATATCCAATATCATAAGCTAAAATCATATCACCGCTAAAATCAATTGTTTGATTATTTAAACCACTTGCCATTTCGATTCCATCACAATAAATTTTCAGCTCATTACCATCACAAACAAAAGCGAAATGCGTCCATTTATTTTGATAGCCCGCCGCTTCATCAATATCCCAGATTACCCCAAAAAAAGCATCGACTATGCCACCACCCAAAACTGCTTCTGCAATCAAAGCCGGATCGGTCAATTCATTGCTTTGAACTTTAAATGAAATCGTATAAGAATCAGTAACGCTGGCCAAATCCCCCGCCGGGATAATCATCTCCGAATTACCATCAAACTTGTGATGCCCGCCGGGTTCTCCATCGAAACTGTAATATATCGCTAATGCATCTTCAGAGACAACTTCCGCCGAGACCAGCGAACTTTGCTCAAGCCATTGCCCCATCAATATTCTGACATCATCAATATCAACTGTATCATCGCGGTCAATATCACCGCAAATTTTATCATCAGGACCAACATTCCATGGGCTAAAACCACCCAAAGAAAAATTCCAATAGTCACTTCCAAATTCAAAAGAAAAATCCCAAACCACCCCAGTGCGAACAACCGCCCCGCTACTATCGCACGAATCAACCCGCCATTGCCAGGTCTTGCTGCCATCCAGACAACGCAACTTCAATGCCTTACAAATATCCGCCAAACCAATAGTCTTACTGGTAGTATTACCCGCAAGCTTTAATTCATCATCACAACCAAAATAAATATTAAAAGAAACATCCACATCGGCACAACTAAAACTCAGCGATTGCGATGTCGCAACAATAACCGCACCATCAGCTGGCACAGGCTGACTAACCAATCCAGCCGACAAAGTTTTAAATTGCCACACATCGCTGCTATAACGATTATCACCATCGATCATATCGACACGCCAATAATATGTTGTGCTTTGAGCGAAAGTTCCCGCTGGAATCTGCACACTAGTGCCACCAACAGCATAGCCATCGGCAATTTCCCAGCTTTGATCGGTACCTAAAAATAATTCAAATTGAGGCTCATCAACATTGCTGTAGTTCCAACTTAGTGTTGGTGTAAGAGAAACATCCTCCTGATTATCAGCGGGTGTCAAACCAAAAACCATTGGATCCTGGCTGCCCACGAAAAGATTTTGCATTTCGCTTTGGCTAAGTTGCGTATCATAAATCCGCACATCATCCAGAAAACCATTGAGATATTGAGAATTATTAGCCGAAATATAACCAATACTGACTACCGCCACTTCGCTATTGATAGCAACCCCAGCAGAATCCATTACCGCGTCAATTTGACCATCGAGATAAAACACCACCTGCCCAATATCTGTTTGCCCCTGAGCAGTTGATAATCCTACATGATGCCATTGCCCATCGTTTAAAACAGTAGTAGCAACCGCCCAGCCTCCGCCAACTTCTGCCCGCAATTTGCCATTTTCTAACCTTAGCGTAAAGCGATGGCCATAGGTACTAGTCCCACCCCAGCTATCGCCCCAGGTTACGATTACTCCAGCAGTAGCAGTGGTTTTCACCCAGGCAGATATCGTCCTTGCATTTGCACTGATAATACCATTCAGGGATGTACTTACCCCATCGCCAATACCATCAAAACTCAAAGCTGTCACATTGGCAGGAATATTATTAGGCAAAGCCGTATTAACAAAAACTGGATCGCCCACTAAAATTCCATCAGCAACAGGAGAATTTATCTCCGAAACCGCTTTGGACCCACCTCCGTCGTCGAATTTCCAGTGAGAAATTAGTTCTGAACGCACCTGTGATGTGCCCAAAAATACGCAAAAAATCAGTAAAAATGCTATAATTTGCTTCATTTTCTCTATTTTCTCCATAATTCTACTTCAAAATAGGCGTAAATAGATATGCCCCTCTAGCTTTATATCACATTAATCGCCATTACTTGTAGTGTAATTATGTTAAAATAAAAATTTTCACCCTAAAAATAGAATTAATCTCTAACACAAAGCAAGCCTCACCCGCAAAAATTTAATACCTTCTCTATTCTGATCGTCCATGCATGTTCACAGGGCGGGTTCTTTTGAACTTCGTCGGGAATATGCACCAGTATCCCCTGGCCTACTTTTTCCCATTTCAATTCCCCTACACCCAGCATCGTAACCTGAGTGTTATCATCAGTTGGCTGGATTGTGTTAAGCCATATCTTCGCTGGTGGCCTGGTTTCATCTTCGCCTGCCAGATAGATCGCATATACCGCCTTGGTTTTCTTATTCTGAGTCAGACACACCTTCCCATCTTTGTAAGGTTCGATTGGGCGTGAGTCATAGATCGCTTCACTGTTTACCTTCATCCATGCCCCAATCCCTTTGAGCCTGTCATAGGCATCCGGCGCCCAATCACCCTTAGGCGATGGCCCAATATTCAATAGGAAGTTTCCACCCTTTGCAACAGTATCCACCATCATATGCACTAATTGACGAACAGATTTGTACTCATGATTTTTATTGTAGGACCAACCCGGAGCCATGGTAATGCAGCTTTCCCATGGGACGAGGATCGCCTTATCGGGAATCTTATTTTCCGGCGTGAGATAATTCTCAAACTCTCCACTTACCCAGCGGTCCACAACAATCAGGCCCGGCTGATGCTTTCGGCCCATCTTTGCGATACGAGCCATGTCAACATCCTGGTCCCAATCGTTATACAAGGCCCAGGGCTTATATTCTTCCGGCATATTCTCAATCGGTCGCACCCAGGCCCCATCCAGCCAGAGAATATCTATCTTACCATAATCAGTCATTAATTCTTCGACCTGGTCATAAGTATAATCTTTAAACTGCTGCCAGCGCTGGGGATATTTAGCAGGATTATAATTTACATGACGAGGCCCGGTATTATAATATGGCCACCAATAATACTCGCTATGCCAGTCTGGCTTGGAAAAATATGTCCCGATCTTAAACCCTTCTTTACGAAATGTATCGAATATCTCTTTTGTTACATTCGCTTTCTTGTTGACATGAAATGGGCAGTCTTTAGAAGTAATCTTATAATCGGTAGTTTTGGTATCGAACATACAGAATCCGTCATGATGCTTGGTCGTAAACACTACATACTTCATCCCCGCATCCTTAGCCGCCAGCATCCATTTCTCCGGATTAAAGTCCACCGGGTTAAAACTGGCGATCAGGTTTTCGTAGTCCTGCTTATACAATTCATAATTTTGGTAACGCCCCTTATCCCGGTCGATCCATTCTTCGGTACAAAGGCTCCACGACTCCACAATGCCCCACTGACTATAAGTGCCCCAATGCATGAACAGCCCAAACTTAAGATCCTGCCATTCATCAAGTTTTTCTTTCACCTCCGGGTCCTTCACAGGAACATAATCCTCAACATTTTGTTCGCTGAAAGCTTGTGAACTGACAATAAGCATAATTACCGACAGAAAAATAAAATTAAATTTCATTATAATTCTCCTTATGACTGATTATCTAATTCCAAAACCATTTGCTGAAATTCTGGACTATATCCCTTCAAATCTTCCCCGGTCAGCATACCAACATACCACATATTCATAACATACAAAAAAGCTCTCGACCTCGAAATACCATCCAGGCAGCGCCGCAATATTTTACTTTGTTCATCTATCATCTCTTCTGCCAGCCAAAATTTCTCTGTCTCATCTTTGTTCTTGTCATTAAATATGTCAATTATTTTTTGATTAATATCTTTGATATATCTTTCCCTCAATTCCGGAAATGATTTATGGAACTTCTTAAAATCCTGTTCTGAAATTTTTCTCATAATATTTTCCTTTTTATATAAATTGATAGTCATCGTTTTTTACTGCGATTTGCCAATTCATTCTTACCCGTAGCTGGAACTTTAACAACAAATTCATCAAAATATTTGCGGAGTTGCTTTTGGACTTCACCATATTTAGGGTCATCAATCAAGTTATTAACTTCATCCGGGTCTTTTTCAATGTCAAAAAGCATATCTCCAAAAGCTCTATAGTCCCTGCCTTTTGCATATTGCGTCGGGTCAAGCCATATTCCAAGTTTATATTTATCTGTTATTACAGTTGCCTGTGACCAGTTTTCAGAAATCACATATTTTCTTTTGGTTGACTTACCGGATATAAGTGTCCCAGCCAGCGATGTAGCATCGATTCCATTTTTTGTTTTGGGCAGATCAACCCCAGCCATCTCCAGCAGTGTCGGATACAGATCAAACATTTCAACCAGGTCATCAACACTTTGCTTTTGCCTGACAACGCCCCGCTGAGATATTATCAGCGGAACCCTTAGAGTATCTTCATAAACATTGTGACCGGTGGCACATTTTTCTACCATGCCATGCCGACCAACAAAATCCCCATGATCGGACGTATATATGATAATTGTATTTTCCAGCAGCCCTTCCTCTTTGAGAGCTTTAATTATTTGCCCGATATGATGATCTATCTCCGTTACCAGTGCATAATAAGAAGCTATATAAAAACGAAATAGCTGATGGTCTTTGGCAGCCTTATCAAGGCGCCAAACCTTATTACCACCTTTGTGCCAGGCTCGCAAAGCCGGTGGCAACATTTCAGGCGATTGCTCCAGAGTTGCCGGTTTTTTAATCGCAGAACCTTTTGCCGTCCCCTGGCCCCATTTGGAATAGTCATACATATCCAGATATCGCTTCAAGGCATTATAAGGTTGATGTGGACGATAAAATGAAGACCAGCAGAAAAATGGTTTGTCTCGTTTTTTTTGCTGGCGGATCAGCTTAATCGTTTCCTCGGCGGTAAAAGCTTCCATGGTTTTATCTTCTGGCAATGCAGAAATTCGAGTCGCAAGATCAGATGTTGGATATTGTCCGCCAAACTCGCCAGACCAGTCACGTTGAAATTCATCAGTCAAACCATGTTTTTCAATATATTCTATATAGCTTACCCCCGGCGATTCATTTTGAAGATGACTGCGATGAATATCCCAGCCCTGGTCTGCGGCCTGTTTGAGGTGACGTTTGCCAAAAGCGGCGGTGTAATAACCATTATTTTTTAGAACTGTTTGCAGGGAAACAACATTATCTGATACGCTGGCATGATCAGGATTATGCAAAACTCCAAGTCTACGCGGGTACAACCCGGTCATCAAAGCCATACGCGAAGGAACGCAAACACCATCCTGACAATAACTCCGGTTAAAAACCGTGCCGCTCTGTGCTAACTTGTCCAGATTTGGCGTTATGACATCTGGATGACCCATAAAACCCAAACAATCAGCCTGATGCTGATCAGAAAATAGAAGCAGAATGTTTGGCTTATTCTTTGGCAGTTTTGCCTGAGCCAATATTTTACTGGAAACAGCTGTAGAAATAAAAGCTGTTGCCCCCAGAGTTTTAATAAATAATCGACGAGTAATTGAATCAGTTTCTACTAATTTTGCCATATACCTGCTCATTATGATATTCCTTTAATACAAGTTCAATTATTATTATAACTATTCCCAAACCAAATATCAAGCCACTGATGCCCACGCAACACTAAATCCCCCAACTAACATCATCCAATGCAATTTTCAGCCCGAAGGGGCAACACCCTATAAAAAAACATGACCACAGCAAATACCAATCTATAACCACAAGCGCCAGCGCGTGGACGGCAAACAATTCTACCAGCGAAATGATAGACAATATGGAACGACTCCAAGACTTGTGAGAGAATTTGTGATATATTATCACAAAGTTAGCTAAGCGTAGTGTCTTAGCAGCGTGGATTAAATCGATTGCTCGAAACAGAGCCGTCACAAATCAAGGAGCCGTATAATGTCTACCAATAATATTACAACTTACGTAGCTATGGATGTCCACAAAAAGCAGCATGCAGTAGCCTTTAAGGCCGCCGGGCTGGACAAGCCAATAACAGAATTCACTCTTAATAATACCGTAAGAGACATCAAAAAAGCTATAAAAAAAATCAAAAAAAACAGTAATGGGCCGGTAATTTGTTGTTATGAATCTGGTTGTCTGGGTTTTGCTCTGGCTCGCCAGATTGAAGTCAGGTAGGATGGGTAAAACTTGTTTTGCCCATGCTGTTTAAAATTCTCATGAGCGCAGCGAATACTTTGCCAATTTGAAATCTGCAAAATAAATTCAATTTTTGCCGGGTGCCCGCAACCTGAAAATAATAATAAATAAACGGGCACCCAGCGGTTAACAAGTTAACCGATGGGGATTTCCATGTGCTGCCCACAGCTCTAAAGGATGTTGTCGGCATTACCATTAAAAAGATACAGTCGCATAGCATGGACAACTACCCCATGCCCACGCTGTTTAAAATATATTGTATCCAATATCCGCCAACTTCCATAATACCAATTTCCCTCCCAACCTGCAAAATAAAATCCAAAACCTTTGCCGCAGGCAACTCCGCAACCCAGCCCGTCAGCTAACACCCACCAATCGCACGCAGCATATCAAACCAGCCCCCCAATATGGGCAGCTTTTGCCCATCTACTTGGCTATATCTTCAATTTTTTCATGAACAAATATTACAAATTTAATATCATTTTTTCGATTTTCATACAATGATATATTATTGTGTAAGACACAACATAAATGGATACTTTTTTCTAACAATATCAAGCGGTGTTTTTCCTTCATTGTCCTTAATAGTCAAATCCGCACCAGCATCAATTAATTTTTTGAGATTGTTCAAGTTACCACAACTAGCAGCATAATGTGCAGGGGTTTGTCCTTTATTATCCTGCACATCAACCTCAACCCCCTTGTTGAGTAATTCTTGTACAAAAGAATAATCAGTAAGCAATTTGACTGCTTGATGTAATGCTGTTTGACCTTTTCTATTTTTAATACCTAAATCTGTTTTTTCAAGCAACTCTTGATGAATATTATACACACTCCCAAATGCGTATCGATTTGCTGAAAAATAGCGAGATTGAACATATAAACCAAATAACGCAATATTGCCAAAATCATTTTGAGTATTTACATCTAACCCTAATGAGATAAAATATGAAACCAACGGTTCATTATGTCGGAGCACTGCTCGGTGAAGGGGGGTGTCACCTTCACATCTCAAATTAATATTTGCACCACACCCAACAAGAACTCTCGCAATATCATCCGTTCTGGCTTCATGTAACGCACTAATCCAATCACGACCAAGAACATTAGGGCTTTCCCCCTTATCTAAAATAAATTCAGCGACCTCCGCACTTCCTGCACACAATAATGCAGACCATCCATCTTCTATTTTTAATCTAGCGCCAGAATTAAACAACGCCTTAACAAGTTTTAAATTACCCGTTTCGGCAGCAATGCCTATCGGTTGCCCTTTTTGGTAAAGATTAACATCTGCTCCAGCATCTATTAACATCTTTACAATATTTATTCTTTGCAGACCACATGCATAAGGCAATGGATATTCTTGCTCGATTCGATCAGGGACAAAAGGTTTTTTCCCTTTAATAAAATTACCCCAAGGCTGTGAAGCTAAGCTAGGGTCAATATCCAGAATTCTTTTCATCATCAATTGCCAATCATTAGTTATCGCCATCTTCACATATTTACTCTGCTGAACTTGCCCCAATCCTCCAAAATCCTGCAATTGAGCTATAATTTTACGTTCTTTTGGTTTGGCAATATATTTATTCTCTTGAGAGAATTTCTCTATATTCTGACATCCTACACAAAACAACAAATACAATAAACAACAATTCCTTGTAATCTTCATTTCATCTCCAATAAAAAATGGAAATAGGGGACAACCACCTATTTTTTTGCTAGACCGTCAAACTACAAAATTCAACCCTCATCCAATTCACCATCCCCCCCTGCTTTTCCACCATCGCCTGATAAGCATTCAACGACCGAAGCTGATCTTCGATCTATGCGTACTCGGCCTGCCATTTTGTTGGCGATGCTTGCGTACCACTCCAACCAGATCCGATGCCCCATGCCCACGCTGTTTAAAATATATTGCATCCAATATCCGCCAACTTTTATAATACCAACTCCCCCCCCAACCTGCAAAATAAAATCCAAACCTTTTGCCGCAGGCAACACCGCAACCCAGCCCGTCAGCTAACACCCACCAATCGCCCGCAGCATATCAAACCATCGCCAAAAAAAAATTAAAACATAGTCACCTAATATCACCACAACTTTTATGCTTCACATTTCTCCCAGTCATTTTTCATTATTAATTTTCCACTTAAAACATGAATTACACTGCCATTTTGACAGGAACCCACGGGCACTTTAGCCCCTCAAATCGACAAAAATATCCAAAAAAACCTTCAAAATTACCACTTTTTTACATATTTTATGTGGCTGATAAAAATTCACATGCCCCCAGCGAATACCACAACCCAGCTCGCTAACTAACACCCACCAATCACCCGCAGAATATCAAACCATCATAAACACAAACCAACAAAAAAAACACCCATCGACACCGAACCCCTACTCTATTCCAAAATCATCTATACCATTTGCGCATCTGCCAAAACCATAAAATATATTTTTTTTAGCAGGCAAAAACCCGATTCTTACCCTCAATATCAACCAATTCCAAACCCCACAATCAAAAAAACTAAACCAATTGCGCATTTTCGCAGTTAATATAGAGAGACTTACGCTCTTTAAAAAGTTTATAACAGCTATGAAAAACCTCTGAAAATCTTGCATGCCTACCATTATCACAAAAGGGCAATAAAAAACCCCAACTTTTAGCTGGGGTTTAATGTTTTATTCTTTTGGTTCTTGTTCTTGCTCTTGCTGCTGGGGCTTATCTTCCTGAATATCTTCCAGCGGAATCGGTGGCTTATCCGGTGTCATTTTCAATGTCGCACTGGGCATCGGTCGGCTCTGCAAATGATTAGCCGCCAACCGCTGCTGAACCTTTTGTTTGACGGTTGCGACAGCATCCTGAATATTTTTTGTAGCGGCCCGACATTGACCTTGGGCGGCAAAAAGTATTATCAGAACAAAGCAGCCAAATCCAGCAAAACGACCAAAATAACACACTTTTTCAGTCAAAGATAATTCTGGCAAAAACTCGCTATGCCTTTGAATAAGTTCATCATAGCTAAACAAAGCGGTCTGCAAAGGTGGTAATACCAATGATTGCCATGGGATGACCACTACTATCAGAATAAGTGAAAGAAAGAAAGCCTTGGAGGTACCACGCACACCAGGCAGTTGGCCGGCCAGCAGAATTTTCAGACCCATTATCAAGGCCAAACAGTATAATATAGCAGTATACATCGCGACTATCTGGCTATAATGTAATGCGATTCTGGTCACCTGTTCGGCTGTTATCTTTGTGGATTCTGGCGATTTATCTACCTCATCTGTGGTGGCAACAGACTCTTCAAGGGGGCCTTTGGGCACTTTTTCTTCATTTGTTGTTACTTTTTGCTCATTTTTGAGCGATATTTTCCCTGTATGCACCAGCCAAAAAGCACTCTGCTGAATCAGTAAAGACAACAGAAGTAATATAAACATCATATTACGAAATTTCTTAAAAGCTCTAAAGCCTTCCAGAGCATCTTGTTTGACTGTCACTTTCAATTCATTATCTAGCATAGCTTCCTCCACAAACTGGATTTAATTTAGGTATAAATTTATTGGATATTTAATATATATCGGCATTTTAACATATTTAGCCCCATTGTTATGTGGATTTTATGGTTTTTTGAGTAAATTTCGTTTTTTTTATTAGCCATTATGGCCTTTGGCGCAAATGGTCACTAGCATAAATCTATAATATATGATAAAATACTGTGCTAGTTTCTAGCAATAGCTAGACAATACCCGACAATAAAATATTAACACTTATAAACATGGAGTTGAACCATGCCACAAGAAATTCATGGTAAGCTGACAGTTGGTAAAGAAAAATACGGTATCGTTGTAACCAGGTTCAATGAATTTATTACCTCCAGATTGCTGGGCGGTGCATTAGATGGACTAAAAAGACACGGTGCTGAAGATGACCAGGCTACAGTTGTATGGGTGCCGGGCGCTTTTGAAGTGCCATTGGCAGCCAAAAAATTGGCTCAAAGCGGCAAATTTAACGCAGTAATCTGTCTTGCGACTGTAATTCGCGGCCAAACCGCTCATTTTGACTATGTATGTCAACAAATCACCCGTGGTGTTGGTGAATTGTCGATGGCTAGCGATGTTCCTGTGCTTTTCGGAGTTATTACCTGCGATACGCTGGATGAAGCTATCAATCGAGCCGGCGCAAAAAGCGGTAATGTAGGCTATAGTTCTGCATTGAGCGCCATCGAAATGGTACAGGTTATTGACCAGATCAATAAAATTAAATAATTTACCTCGGAAATTAGATGACTAATAACAATAAAAATAGCGAAACGGTGGGCTCACGCCGCCAGAGTCGTCAATTGGCATTACAGTTTTTGTATCAGCTGGACGTGCAAAAGGGCCGACCTATCGAGATGCTTGACAAATTCCTGGCAGAAAATACTGCTGACCTGGAAATAAGAAAAATTGCAAGGCAATGGATACGAGGTACCTGGAATGGTCTGGCCCATATCGACGCAACGATAAAAGAGGTTTCAGCTAACTGGGATATTAATCGCATAAGTATTGTTGACCGTAGCAATTTACGTCTGGCGATCTACCAGCTTTTGGATTGCCCGGATGTGCCAGCAAAAGTTGTAATCAATGAAGCAATTGAATTGGCCAAAGTTTTCAGTACCGCACAATCATCAAAGTTTGTCAATGGGGTATTGGATGCGGTAGTTAAAAAGATGTTGAATATCACCGAACAAACAATCGACGAAACTGAAACTGAAACTGAAAAACAGGATTAAAATATGGCTTTATTTTCAAAAGCATTGGCCAAGCTTAAAAATGGTCTTAAAAAATCACGCGAAAAGATAAGTAATTCGCTAAAAAGTGTATTGACCTTTGGCCGCAAGATTGATGAACAGCTATTAGATGAGCTGGAAGAAAAACTTATTACCGATGACCTGGGTGTGGAAACGACGATGCAGATCATCGCCGATTTGCGCAAGGCCTGGAAAGAAATGAAAATCGAAAATGCCGAAGATATCATTCCTTTCTTGAAAAAAGAATTGATAGAATATTGGCCTGATTGCGATAGAGCACTGGCGATAGCTGAGCAAAAGCCAACTGTTATAATGGTTACCGGAGTCAATGGCTGCGGTAAAACTACCAGCGTTGGCAAACTGGCCGCCCGGTTAAGTGGTGAAGGCAAACAAGTTGTATTAGCGGCCTGCGATACGTTTCGGGCTGCCGCTGTTGAACAGTTAACAATATGGAGCGAACGGACCAATGTGCAGATCGTCAAACATCGGCAAGGTTCTGATCCGGCGGCGGTTGCTTATGATGCCTGCGAAGCGGTTTTAGCTCGCGGGGCGGATGTATTAATTGTTGATACTGCAGGTAGATTGCATACGCAAGAAAATCTGATGCGGGAATTGACAAAAATTCGTGATGTAATCTCGAAAAAAATCCCCAATGCCCCGCATGAATGTTTGCTGGTATTGGATGCAACTACGGGCCAAAACGCTATTAATCAGGCGAAAATGTTTAAAGAAGCCGTTGATCTGACCGGTATTGTTTTAGCCAAACTTGATGGAACTGCTAAAGGTGGAATCGTTGTAGCGATCCGCAATCAGGTTAATATACCAGTTAAGTTTATTGGGATTGGTGAAGCAGTTGATGATATGGAGCCATTTGAGCCGGCAACATTTGTTGAGGCATTGTTTGCATTGTAAAGGCCAGGCATTCTGACATATGTTCCAATGCTCATGGCTGTTTGTAGGTGTTTGGTGTGTAACTGATAATTAGATATTATGTGACATTTTAGCGACCTGGAGCAACCGATGATTGTTGGCAAGAAATAAGGTTTTTTACTTGGCTGGGGCACAGTGGGGACAAGCTGGAAGCTTATCCTACATATGGCTATTTGTTGGTATGTTAGTCAAAAATAGAAAGTAGATATTGTTATGCCAATATATGTTTATAAAGCAAAAGAAGATGGATGCGATAGCTGTAAAGATGGTTTTGAAGTTTTTCAGACAATGAGCGAAAAAGAATTAACCAAATGTCCGCAGTGTGGCCAGCCAATTAAAAAGGTGCCGGCTAATTTCGGTGGTGGTGAGCCATCGATGAGTAATAGTAAACTGCGAGACCTGGGCTTTACCAAACTGGTTAAACGCGGCGATGGCTCCTATGAAAATGTTACCAAGCAAAATTAAGTAAGTTAATAAGCTTGTTATTATGACATGCTAAAGGTTCTGTGGACGTGAATGAATTATTAGCCAATCGCTACCGCTCATGGCTGTTTGTTGGTGAATTAAAACTTGTTTATACTTTTGGAATTTAGATATGAAAATCTCTCTGGAATGGTTAAAAGAATATGTTGATTATAATGGCACCGTTGAGCAATTAGATGATATGCTGACGGCTGCGGGATTTCCTATCGAAGAAATCCAAAAGGTTGGCGATGACTGGATGCTCGATGTGGAAGTAACATCTAACCGACCGGATATGCTGGGCCATATCGGAGTGGCAAGAGAAGTAGCGACCTTGACAGGCTGTAAGTTTAAGATGCCTGATATCCAGTTAAAAGAAGCTGGTGATGATATTAATAAACAAACCAGCGTAACAATTAAAAACCCTGACCTGTGCAAACGTTATACCGCAAGACTAATTAATGATGTAAAAGTTGGGGCAAGCCCAAACTGGATGCGAAAACGTCTGGAAACCATTGGTCTGCGCAGCATCAGCAATATCGTCGATGTGACTAATTATGTTATGATGGAAATTGGTCAGCCATTACATGCTTTTGATTTTGAAAAGCTTGATGGTAGCTGCATCATTGTAAGAACTGCATTACCCGGCGAAAGAATTGAAACTATTGACCATGTCAAACATGACTTAAAAAAAGAGATGCTCTGCATTGCTGATTCTGGCAAAGCTGTGGCTTTAGCTGGGGTGATGGGTGGTGTGCACAGCGAAGTTTCAGACGAGACAACAACTGTTTTATTGGAAAGCGCCCATTTCGCACCGTTAACAATTCGCAAGACAGCCAGGGAGCTGGTCATGGGTAGTGATTCATCATTTAGATTTGAACGTGATGTCGATGTCGAAATGGCCGACTGGGCTTCGCAGCGAGCCGCACAATTATTTGTCGAGACCGCCGGAGGCTCTATCGCTCCAGGGGTGATCGACCAATGGAATCGACAGGATTGTCAAAAAGTGCAAATGCGAATTAGCCGCCTGAAGAAATTGCTAGGTCTGGAAATACCAACTAATACCATTATGGACATATTTAGCAAGCTAGGTTTTGCGCCGATATTGACTGATGATATTATTGAATGTGAAGTGCCATCATGGCGTGTTGGAGATATAAGTCGTGAAGTTGACCTGATCGAAGAGGTTATTCGTGTGCATGGTCTGGATCATATTCCAACCGAAAAGAAAATTCACATTCGAGTTGCTAAAGCCGATAGTCGTACAACAACAAGACAAATTGTAACCCAGGCATTAAACGCCTGTGGCTATTATGAAACTATTTCAGTTGGGTTTGCCAACGAAGAGGATTGGCCTTTGTTTGCCGCAGAAGGTTTTGAGCCATTGCGAGTTAGTGAAGCTACCCGTAAGGCCAACAATGCCATGCGGCCAAGCCTGCTGCCATCATTGATGGCTATTCGCAGGCATAATCAAAATGCCGGCAATAAACGCTGTGACATTTTTGAGGTGGCTTCGGTCCATGAAAAAGGTAATGCTGGTATTATTGAACGTTTCATGCTGGGCCTTGTAACTGATGGAGATTTTCGAGAATTACGCGGAGCACTGGAGACCTTGATTACCAAAGTTGATAAGGAAGCTCAGCTAGTATGTAAGCCCGCGGAAATCAGCTGGGGTCAACAAGGTGCCGGAGCAGAACTGGTCGTTAATGGAAAAGTGATTGGCAAAGCTGCTATCGCCAGTAAAAAGGTATGCAAGGCATTTGATCTGGAAAACCCTGTGGCTATCGCCGAGGTTGATATGCAGGCATTGATGGATCTGGAAAGCAAGGTGCCACAGCTTAAAGAAATTATTCGTTTTCCGGCGATTGTGCGTGATTTGTCATTGGTTATGGACGAACAAGTTCAATGGCAGGATATCGAAGAAACCATCTGGTCGGCAGATATTGAAGATATGCGGAAAGTGAACTTTGTCGAAATTTATCGCGGCAAAGGAATCGACAAAGGCAAAAAGAGTCTGATGCTTTCGATGGAATTCCGTCATGCTGGTGAAACACTGACGCATGACCAGGCCGAAGAATATCAAAATAAGGTGCTTGAACTGTTGAAGGGCAAGTTTGCTGTTCAGCTTAGAGCTTGAAAAGTAATTCGGTATCGCTATCGCGATATGATTTTATCAGCATGGGCATAGCCCATCCTACCTGCTACTCGAGGATGACTTCGTGGAGGTTAGTATATGGATTTATCATTCTGGTCAGCTGTGGTCATTCTTTTAATGGTTATGGACCCACTGGGAAATATGCCGGTATTTTCATTAATACTTAATAATGTCGATCCCAAACGGAGAAAAAAGGTATTGATACGCGAGCTTTGTATTGCATTGGTCGTGCTGATATTGTTTTTATTTGTTGGCCATTATGTAATGGCAATTATGCATATAGAAAAAGATGCGTTGACAGTTGCTGGCGGAGTAATATTATTTTTGATTGCTTTGAAAATGTTATTTACCGGTTCGGAAGATATTATGGGGGGGCACAATATGAAAGATGAACCTTTTATTTTTCCGATGGCGATCCCGCTTATTGCCGGACCGTCGGCAATGGCTCTTTTAATGTTATGGATGGCAAATGATAAAAGTCATTGGCCCAAGTGGTCCGGCGCATTGCTATTGGCCTGGTTTATTTCCAGCTCGGTTTTGATGGCTTCGGAAAAGATATGCAATTTCATTGGTCATCGCGGGATTAGAGCCGCCGAACGTTTGATGGGGATGATATTGACTACTATCGCAATTCAAATGCTCTTCGATGGAGTCAAAGGTTATATTGGGAGTTTTGGTAATGCTTGATGATTTGTCAGTGGCAGGGGAAATTTAATATCGCCAGGGAAGATGCATGCAATTTTCATCATTGTTTTGGGTTCAAAATCGATGTTAAACCAAAAAAAGTTGCCTTTGTCATCCCCGGGCAGGAGGCTGTATCGCAATTAGGATTTTATAAATTCCACTCACTATCAATGTTTTCCTTTGATTTTCTGAACAAAAATCAAGGTTAGCGGGTCGCTGCCGCTCGCCGCTGTTTTGTTGCGGTGTTATGGAAAAGATATTTTGATTTTTAGCTTAATTTTCCATCCTTGAGATTTATTTTAACCGTAGCGATATTTTTGGTTTCCTGGCCATGGGTTACCACGACAATGGTGTGGCCTTTGCTGTGATAATCTTTTAGGAATTTTAGAACAATGGCGGCATTTTCAGGGTCGAGATTGCCGGTTGGCTCATCGGCTAAGATTAGCGGTGGATTATTTAAGATAGCACGGGCGATAGCGGTTCTTTGTTTTTCACCAGTGCTGAGCTGGTCGGGGCGATGGGTAATGCGGTGGGCCAGGCCAAATTCGTCGAGCAGTTGCCGGGCCCGGTCTTTGGAAGATTTATCTTTTTTAACCGCAGCTAACATAACATTGTCAAGAATAGTAAGATATGGCACCAGATGAAACATCTGAAAAACAAAACCAATATTGGCGGCGCGAAATCGATTGCGATTGTATTGGGAAAGTGAATAGATATTTTCATTATTGATGACGACATCACCAGAAGAAGGTTGCAGCATCGCCCCGATAGTCATCAGCAGCGTGGTTTTGCCACAGCCACTGGGACCCTGAATGGCAGCAAACTGGCCCTGGGCAATATCAAGAGTCAGGTCATCGAGAGCTATGACTTTTTTTGAAGCTTTGTTATAGGTTGTCGTGAGATTTTTAATTTTAATCATTTTATTTGTACCGTTTAATAATCGGATTTAATCATTTTTGAGAGTTTTAGCAGGGTCGGTGCTGATAGCAAGCATAACAGGAATGAAAGCTGAGATAATCGAAAAAGCGACCGCGGCATAAATAGCCGTCTGCAAAAGACTGTAGTCTGGCTGGATTGCCTTGGCAGTGATTTTGAAAATTCCCGGGCCATAATACATAATCGTTTGTGTTCCGGCATAAAAACCAGCGACAGCGGAGACGATGCCGATGACAACAAATTTGCCTAATAGTAAAATGCTGATGCGACAGGAACCATAGCCTAAGGCACGTAAAATACCGATTTCACTTTGACGCTGGCGAACATTCAACATAGCCAGAACCGCCAGGCAAATGCCCAAAACAATACAAAGGGTTGGCATAATAAAATTAGCATATTTAATAATCATATCGCGCTGTTTTTGACGAATGTCGGCTATACCGCGGGAGAGCAGGACCTGAGCCTGGGGCAGGATTTTTTTCAGTTCATCGCGAGCTAACTGTTCTGGTTCGACAATTTCACCACCTGGGGTTTCGATAGTGCAAAGACATTCCAGGGCCTTGATTTCGTTTATCTTACCCGGTAGATTAAGGATTTTTTGAGCATCAGTCAGATCCATGAAAATTCGGATATTATCACGATCTTCTGATGGTGCCCGGGCAAGAGTGTTTTCGACTTTGAGTTTCAGGCCATCAATTTCGATGGTATCACCTTTTTTGATTTGATGTTTTTGGGCCAGTTGATAGCCAACATGGGCGGTGCCGGGTTCGATTGCATAAGTGGTAGGCATGGGCTTTTGTTTGGTTGGCTTTTCTGGCGAGGTTCCGGTGATGATGACCTTGCTGTCTTGCCAATCGATTTTCTTTTGCAGGGTGGCACTGACATGATTGTAGACAAAGATATTGGTATTTTGGAAATCTGCGAAATATTGCTGAGGCATTTCTTTGTCGGGGTATCCTTGTTCATAGAAGAAATCCATATCGGTATCGTTGGAGATGATGCGGAGATTCTGTCCCAGGTAGAGCATGATCTTTTTTGTTTCTCGGTCTGACGCACGTGTAGCGGTGAAAAACGCGACAAACAAGCCAACGCCTGCGGTAACGGCAATAATAGAAAGCAGAAAATTATATCTGCTGTAAGCGATTTCTTTGAAAATAAATTTTAGGGTATTCATATGTTATTTCTTTCCCATAACAATAATAAAACCTGCTATGACAACAATTATCGCAAGGATGACTAGAATAGACAATGAGAAACCTCCATCAGGGGTGATAGGTTTGGGTTTGGGTTCTGTACGTTTTTGTGCTGGTTCCTGGTTGACTGGAGGTAGAGGGATTTCTTCAAGATTTTCTGGGGGGGCAACTTCGGGTAGCTGGTCGATGTCCTTAATTAAACTGGAATCGTCGATTATGAATTCCTGGTAGCCAAACGAGACATCGGGAGTTTCGAGTTTGCCAGTTGATATCGAGCTATGGGATGAAATGATTTGACTGATTTCCATTTTAACCTGAGGATTTTCCGGGTCGAAACCTAAGGCTTCGGTTGTATCCAGATATAATTGTCGGGGCCACCGGTGGGCCAGCATCGGTGAATGGAGTAAACGTCGGTCAAGGTCGCATTCGCAGTCTGCGCCGATAACGCCAAGATAGGCATTGAGCATTTCTTCGGTGATTTCATTGCCGGTCATAACCGGGCCCATTTTTCGCAGGCGGCCATAGACAATCGCCGCTGCTGTTCCATCAATTTTGTTTATACCCAGTTCCCAAAGGAAAATATCATGCGTCTTAGCATCGGCGGCACTGATCTTAAACAGAACTGGTGGAGAATTTACTTTCTTAGGCATAAATACCATTTGCTGTTTTATATATTCCAATGAATTTGCTATTGTAGCCTGAGCCTGGATGTTTTGTTTGCTGTCAGCGGATTCAATCAATAAAACCACCGCGAAATTTCCCGCCATCTGTTTGAGGATTTCACTTTTGATGGATGAACTTATCAGCTGGTCGGTGATGTCGGTTAATTGCTGAGAAATGGTTTTGTTTGGCTTATCTAAAGCGATGCTGAGTTTTTCACTATTAGACGCAACTAATACCGCAGCGGGCAATCTAGTGGGCTTTTCGATATGAAAAACATTTGAATCCGATAAAAGAATTTCCGATATGACATTGCTGTCATAAAGTTTGTCATTAAGTAGGGTTTGCAGTTGGCTTTGCTGTTCGGAATTATCTTTGTCCAGAAAGACATAAAGTTTATATGTACTACCCTTTAGATCAACAAAACCAATGTCACGGACATTGTACTGACAAGCCCAGGTGGTCGATGATAACAGCAACAGTATTAATAATAATTTTATTTTCATAATATACATATTCTATGAGTTAAATGAGAAGAAAGCAAGGCTTGTGATTTTATCATTAATTATGTTCATCACGGCCTATGCCTGTCCACATTCTATTGTTGCCTATGTTATCGATTAAGGTATTAGCTTTTTCTATAGGTCTTTCGGTTTCAGGGTCAACGACATAGCCAAGTTCTTCATAAGTAAAGGCGCTGGCATGGCCATCCATATAAACCATGTTGGCTTTGTTGCCATGCCGGGCATCGGCGGGCGAATATTTTTCGGCACCTCCGATTGGGATGATGTCTTTGGCGGCCGGTGAAAATTTATTTGCGCCACGACTGGTAGCCATCTTGGGAGGGTCCATAAGATAAGCATGTTCGCCATGAGGTATGCCTGCACCACGGCTATCGCCAAAAAGAATAGTCGATAACGGCGATTTTACCCGAGTGGCCTTATTAGGAAAATTACAATTGCCACGAGTATTAGAAAGATATTGATAATTAAAGCCATAAGAACCATTACGGATACTGCGCATGAATTTAGCCCCTTTAACAGTTGGGCAGATGAAATATTCATTATCCATATCTAATGCCGCGCTGAATTCTTCCTGGGTAGCGTATTTTTCAGGGCTAATCACGTGGCCTACACCATAATCTATAAACCATATCCAGCGTGGCTGGTAACGAATAAATTTGCCTACATTTATTGGCATGATGTTGGCACGATCACGGTCTGGTGGGAAAATCTCATTATTTTCCTGAAGATAAAATTCCATCCCCATACCCAGGTTTCGCAGGTTGTTCAGGCAAACAATACGCTGGGCCGAAGCACGGGCTTTGCTCAGAGCGGGCATCATAATAGAAACCAGCACGGCGATAATGCTGATAACAACCAATAGTTCAATAAGAGTAAAAGCTTTAATTTTTTTCATAATTTCATTCCTTTGCTGTTAAAATTTCCTATTTGAAACAAATGATACTGCCAGTGTCGGTACTAACCATCAAATTGCCGTCAGCAACTGCCAGGCCAAAAACATGGCCATCAACAACAGCATGCCAAAGTTGCTTGCCATCAGCACAGCTATAGGCGATAACTTTGTTTTCGGCACCGGCGAACAAAATATCATTAGCGCAAATAATCGTATTTAATGTGCCAACCGTTTTTTTCCATAAAAAGCATTTCTGGGCGGCGGCGGTCAAATCTTTATTTTTAGTGGTAAGTTCAGTTTTTTGCAGATCGAGTTTTTTCGTTTCGTCATTGACCAGATTTTTGTTTTTTTCTCTGATTTTTTTCAGTCTGGCATTAATTGAATTTATCGTTTTATTATTAGAAGCGACCTGGGTTTGCAAGGTCATATAGGTGCCACGGTCTAAAGCGATCAATTCCTGAAAATTACAGAACCATGCCATTTGCTTTTTTATAACCATACAGGTTGCCGAAGGGAAAGTAGCGATGTGGTCCCGATTGTCGGCATTGAAACTGCGGAGTTCGCCGCCGGTGCCGTGATTTTGTCCGCGGCCATGCACGAATTTATCTTCTGGGGTAAGCAAAGCAAAAGTTCCGCCCTGGCCGGCATTGCCAAAGGCACCGATGGCCTTGCCATTACTGACATCAAAGACAACCGGTCGCTGTCTTCCCTGGGGCATATACAAACGTCTGGGAGAGGCCAGCATTGGGCCTTGGGCGGTTAGGACCTTATGTTCAACATTAAAAAATTTCTTTCCACTGTTGGCATCAACAGCGCAAACATAAGAACTTTCCCAGGGCAAAAGCGACATAGAAAAATAAGCTTTGCCATCCTGAACAACCACACCTGTTCGACAAGGCCATTGACTGATAAGTTTGCCATTGCTGGCTATCAATTTATCATTTTCAATTGGACGATATTTCCAGATAACTTCTGAAGTGTTGGCGTTAAGGCAGTAGGCGTATCCATCATCGCTGCCAAAATAAATTTTATCGCTGTAGATTGAAGGCGGAATACGAACCGGGCCATCGGTGCGGAATCGCCAAAGCTCTTTGCCATCTTGCAGATTCATGCAATGTACCGAATCATCCACAGAAGAACCAAAATAAACTTTGCCATTACTTGATGTTACAAAAAAAGCTGGATCAAAATCACGCATACTGCGTTGATTAGCTAATTTTGCATAAGCGTCCCATTTAGCCGGACCGGCCCAGGCACGTTGCGGCGGGGTGGGTGAATCATATTGCCAGGCTTTGGCTAGCGGCAGTTTTAATGATGCATCGGTTGTACCGCTACGCTGATTATCATGATGATAGGTGGACCAATCAGAGGCAAAAGCGATACTAGCGATACAAGTTATATATAATATAATGATTTTTTTCATATTGTTATCCGGTTAATCGGTTAATTTTCTACTGGAGCAAAGCCTAAAGAAGTTTCGAGCCAACGGCCACAGGCACAGCCACCGCCACCTTCGGGTGCCAGGAGCATACCATTTGCGAACATGACCGAAAGCCAACAGCTAGGGCGAAGATTTGTCCAGGTGGAAATTGTTTCGGTTTTAATGTCCCACAAGGCGATACAACGAGCTTTGCCACGATAAACAAAAAGCTCGTCACCTGCGGAATATGTCGCACAGCCTTCGTGAAGGCCCATCTTGTCGGCAAGACGATTACCGGTAATCAAATCATAGCCAAAAGGTTCCTGGTAAACTGCGTTGCCGGCGATGGTATGATGCTGCATGTGGCCACTATGATTGTCAGAAGGCCAGCTATGATTTTTTTCCCAGATCAATTTACCATTAGTCCCATCATAGGCATATAAATGATAGCGCCTATCTAGCGAAGAGGAGTTTACAATGATTTTGCCTTGGCCATAAGACATGAAAAATGTCACCCCACCATCGGCTGTATCAACGGGGGTTTCCCACTTGAGCTTGCCGGTGGCGGCATTCAATGCAACCAGATATTGATTTTGCCAAAGAGCATCTGATTCAATACGGCCAGTTTTGGCATTGTTTACTTCAGGGTTACGCGATTCAATAAAAAACACATTGCCATCAGCGATAGTTATTGTGGTATTAATAATTGAACCTTTGGCATAAGACCAGATTTCATTTCCGGTCGCTGGTTGACAAGCAAAAATATTATCCGAGACAACTTTGCCAGTACCAAAACCTGTGGGCTTATCATACCATTTATCCCCACCCCAAAAATCTTTATAAGCGGAATCTTTTTTTACACTGGAACCAAAAAGTTTATTATCATCAAAAGCGATATAGCCCCATTGATGGGTATTCTGTTTTTTAATATCGGGAATCTTGAAACAATTTTCCAACTGGCCATGATATTGCGAAATTGTGACACATTGGCCTCCGGCTTCAATAAAAAGTTTATCATCATTAGCACACCAGTTACAAGCATCACGCGGCATATTCACCCGCCGCATGGTAGGTAATTCCATCGACCATAAAACCGAGCCATTAAAGCTGTCCAGTGCAATGATACGATTCATCCCCTGATGAAATAATCTGCCATTGACCGCTAGAGGCGCCGGCATTCGCGGATTCCTGTCAAGGCCAAAATCAGCTCCGGGATAACCCATCCAGGCGACCTGCAAGTCGGTAGTCTTGGTGACGTTAGCGAGTCTGGTGCCGCTGTTGGCACTATTAGATGCGTCGCCATATTGATGAGTCCAGGAGCCGGCATTTTTCAATTCAGGACGTTTATAAATACTGGTTATATTTGCTGATTTATCCAGCTGTATGAAACATCCACTAGCAGGGACAAGAACGCGTTCAATTTCTTTTTTATTATTTAAATTTTTACCATCAGTTAAAGCTGTTTCAGAAACTATCAAATTAGCAAAATATGCATTGAGCGGCAAAGCATCTAGTGATTTAACTTGTCGTACATTAATGCGAGCACCATAAATATCAGCTTCGGTAAGATTGCCAATAGTGCGATCAATAATTTCCTGCTTGTCATCGAAACAATAAATTCGCAACTCTGATTGCCGGGCTAACTCATAAGCAAGTTTGCCGGAAGTGCTGCCCAGAATGACACAATATCCTTTAGTTACTTTACTCTGAGATAAAATTTCTCTGGCAAGTTTATTGTAGTCAACTTCGGCTGCCCCTTGCCAGGTAATATCAACCTGGGGTATCTCTGGCACAATATAATTCATCGCGGTTTCAATTTCATAGGTATCTGAAACCGAACCCTGATCTGTGCGAAAACGATATTGATAAACACTTCTCGCTTTTAAGTTTTCTACTTTATGCACGGAAAGTGAATCTGATGAATTAAATTTATATTGCTGGTTGAAATTTCCTTTTGGGCCAAAGTCCAGATATATTTCATTTGCCCCGGCAATTTGCCATGATATTTTCGCCTGAGTTGACGTAATAAATTGACAATGCGGTTCAACCTTAAAAACGATCGGCTCAAGTAAAGCTTTATTGCGATTAGCGAAATTGGCGGCGACCTGATCTGCCGTTAAAACTTTATCATATACATTAATTTTATGAATCTGGCCATCCATTACAAAATTTTCATCATTGTCACGATAAGCACCAATGGCATAATAAGCCGATTCAGGATAATCGATGTCCCCTTTTTGCACAGTCGAAGTATTGTCAAGCTTGCCATCTACATAAAGCTTCATAATAATGCCATCATAAGTAGCGACAACATAATGCCATTTATTTTTTTTGAAAGGAGACTTACTATTAAGATAGGTCAACCGCTCATTAGATTTAGAGCTGAGTACAAAATTAAATTGAGTATTATTATAACCTAATAGCCAACCTTTTTCATATTCGCCATTATCCTGGATATAGCCAATAATCCCGCCATATTGCGTACCTTGTTTCAATAGTACACAGGCTTCTACAGAGATGATTTTTGGGGGGAGTTGGCTCGGGGCGACGTTTTTTATAAGTGCCTGGCAATCGCTGCCAGAAAAAACTAAAGCTTTCAAAGGCTCATTAACAAAAGTTATGGCACCAGATAATTCGATATCACGATTGCCTATGGCATTGCGTATAACAACTTTGTCAAAGCTCCAGGCATCAACAGTCCCATTCTGGCCATACAGCGTGCTAAGGGTACAAAGCAAAACAAAACAAAACAAAATCCATTTATTCATCTAATTAACCTTTTTCCAAAATATTACTATCCAATTAGATAATGCGCGATAGAGGGCATAATTTACAGATATTTTTAAATTTATTGTATAATATCTCTTCTTCATTGGCACTAAATATATTCAGGCAACCTCTAAAAATTGGATTTATACTGCGAGCGAACCTTTTTTCGCCTGAGCTACGGAATAGATATATGATAAAAATAAATGTTTGTCATAAGTTATGTTTTAAGCTTAAGTATTTGTCTTAAAGAGTTTTATGTAAATATGAGTTATTTTCCATTACCAGGAAAATAATTGATTAACGATGAAAGAAATGTTATAATGACATGCAGTGCAGGCGATTATACGAAAAAAAACCT
Organism: Phycisphaerae bacterium; assembly: GCA_016342495.1. Classification (GTDB taxonomy): domain Bacteria; phylum Planctomycetota; class Phycisphaerae; order Sedimentisphaerales; family SM23-30; genus JAEIOG01. The sequence continues at coordinate 50,595 of JAEIOG010000006.1, read as the reverse complement.
CTGCCTTGTTTGTTACGCCAGCTACAATTGAGGAACCTAATGTCCATTTTTTTGGGAAGCCGTAACTTATGCTACCTGACGAACCTGCTTGACAGGGTTTCAGGAGTATAAGCTTAGGTTACCCACCTTGAAGTAACTGGTTACTTCAACAGCTTGGGATTGGACGGCAATGGTGGAGGTTTATATAATACAAAAGGCGATCAGGTGGTCGCCTTTTTTATTTATCCATATTTTGATTCTTCACCGTTTCGGTTATTTCTACCAGTAACAGTCCATAAATCTCTTCAATTTTACATATTTGATCATAATAATCACGTAATATGCGTAATTGCTGCTTTTGGCAGTCGTCGTCTGCAACCTTCTGGAAACGTCCGATAATCTCTGGCAGCTGGGCCAAGACAGGATCGACCCGCTGACGGCGTGTCAGCAGATCGTTTTGCCATATCCCAAGCAGATTCTTTTGAGCCTGCAAGAATGTTTTGCGCGTTCCGGGTCGAGTCGTTCTGCTTACCAGAGCTCTCGATTCCAAAATACGCGTCTTATTGGATACGCTGGCTAAAGACAAACCGGTTGCTTTAGCTACGTCCTCCATCGCTGTGGGTCCTGGCTGGAGGTATAGTTCGGCGAAAATCAAGCGTGAGAGCGGGTCATTCAACGGCGGCTGATCCATCGTACAAAACAGATCAATTATTATGTCTCTCAATTTATTCATTTATATCTTTTATAGCGTAAAAAACTTATAAATCAAGTTAAAGTATTGTTTTTTCGCCAAAAATCTATACATTTTTCATAATTCTCTTTTATATTTCTATATGCAACGGTGTAACTGTCGATACCATTATCTGTAAGACAGACTTTATTGGAGTTAGGCCCGATGCAATATCGAAATTTAACGGAACTGGAATTAGAGAAATTACAAGCCAACAAATGCCAATGTAATAATTGGACTGATGTGCAGGTTGTGGATAATTTTGATGCTACTAACATCTGTAATGTCCATTTCATTGGTTCAGTCAAACTTGGTCAAATCAATGGCACAGTCACATTGCCAGGTAATGTGCAGCAAAAATGTGGGATCTATGACGCCAAAATTGCTAATTGCACCATTGGAAACAATGTTTATATACAAAACGTAAAAACCTATATCGCTAATTATATCATTAATGATAATGCGGTAATTTTGGATATCGATCTACTCTTGACCGAAAGGGTCAGTAGCTTTGGTAATGGGGTGGAAGTTTCACCTGTTAATGAATCCGGCGGTCGTGAAGTGCCGATTTACGACAGGCTCTCGGCGCAAATCGCTTATCTCATCGTTCTCTGTCGACATCGGCCATTGGCTATTGCTAACTTGTTGGCTATGATCAAGAACTATACAAAATCAGTCAGCAGTGAATTTGGCACCGTGGGCCACAATGCCAGCATTATCAATTGCGGCACGATTAAAAATATTAAAATTGGCGATTATGCCAACTTAAATGGTGTTGCTTTGCTGGAAAATGGCTCGATCAATAGTTGCTCGGCTGACCCTGCGATAGTAGGACAAGGCGTTATCATGCGGGATTTCATCATGGCCAGCGGGTCGAAAGTCCAGGATAATACCATTGTCGAAAAATGCTTTATAGGTCAGGGAACTATTCTGGGGAAGCAATATTCAGCTGAAAATTCACTGTTTTTCGCTAATTGTGGCGGTTTTCATGGCGAAGCATGTTCTATTTTTGCCGGGCCTTTTACTGTTACCCATCATAAATCGACATTGCTTATCGCTGGAATGTTCTCTTTTATGAATGCTGGCAGCGGCTCCAATCAGAGCAATCATATGTATAAACTTGGCCCGGTTCATCAGGGCATTGTCGAACGAGGCTCAAAAACAACCTCGGATTCATATATGCTCTGGCCCGCTAAAGTTGGAGTTTTCACCTTGGTTATGGGGCGACATACCGCCAACAGCGATACAACCGATCTGCCATATTCATATATGATAGAATCTAAAGGCGAAAGCATATTAGTGCCGGGGATAAATCTGCGAAGTGTCGGGACAGTTCGGGATGCCAGGAAATGGCCTAATCGCGATAAACGCAGGGATCCTGACCAGCTTGATATCATAACTTATCATCTGCTAAACCCTTACACTGCTGGCAAAGTGCTCAATGGCCTGAATTTATTGAAAAAACTCAAGAAAAACATGGGCGAAACCTCACAGGCCGTCTACTATAATGGTGTGAAAATAAATCGGTCCTCACTGAATAATGGTCTGAAATTCTATGAATTGGCCCTGGATCGCTATCTCGGGAATTCACTTGTCAACCGCTTAAGGCTAATCGAAGGCTGGACTGACCAGGAGATACGTGAAAAACTTCAACGTATAAACGACATCGGCAGGGGCACCTGGACTGACATCGCCGGGCAGGTTATGCCGGTTGACTGCATCGACCAGATACTGAATCGAATCGAAAAAACTGATAAACACGGGCTCGAAAAGACGCAATTAGAGCAGATTTCGGGTGAATTTCGGCAGATTTTTGACAATTATTATGATTATGAGTGGGTTTGGGTGTTGCAAACGGCAAAAAAATTCTGGGATATCACCCTGGAAAACTGTAAGAAAACTGACCTTAGCCAACTTGTGCAAAGGTGGATTACCGCCGTGGGCGAGCTGGATAATATGCGTTGTAATGATGTGAAAAAAGAATTTGCTGGCGCTTCACGGATTGGCTATGGTGCTACCGATGATGTTTTGAGCAGTCGCGACCATGATTTCCAGTCTGTCAGGGGCGATTATGAGGCGAATGAAGTGGTTGTCGATATCCAGACCCGACTGAAAAACAAACAAAACACTGCTTTGGAATTAATCGAAAAACTAAATTCGATTTAGTATTAATATCATTTATTGCTTGATACCTTATAGTCGAATAATATAATAAGCGTTATAATTCGGTTTTTTAGCTTTATCATCAGGATTATTTGGCCGATAAAGCTATATATGTAAATAATTTAGCTTAATATTTTTTTTAATATAAATGGAGTAGAACATGAAAAGAATCAAAGCCTTGGGTGTTTTTGCATTATTTTTGACATTGATAGCCATCACTGGTTGCAAAAGCAATAGCATGACTGTTTTAGAACAGCAAATCAAAGATATTCAAATAGGCCAGAATGATCTAGGCCAGGTCAGTACCATGCTGGATCAGAAAGGTATGCTTAATACTGCCAGAAGCATCTCAGTTTTAGAAACAAATGACCAGATGATCAACGATGCCAAAGAATTGGCAATTGTGGTTTTTGACGAAAAGAATTCAACAGCAACCCGTACAATATATGTCAGAGCCAGCGAAGATATTGGACACAAGAGATTTAAGGTGGCTATTAAGAGTCAAATACCAGCTTTTGTGCTCGAACAGACTTATGCTACAACAGCCGACAAGCTGATCGCAGTGATAGGTTATATGCACGGGGCAGTGATCGCTGATGGTCGCGAATACGAAAATGACCAAGAAAGCCAGAGTTTAATCGGCGCCGCACGCGAGCTTATTATCAGTAGCAAACGCGAAATAGCCAAAAATCCTCGTTATATCTATAAACTCGAAGATGATGGCTTTGAATTCGTTCATATGAATATGGGTAAAAGCACAGTAACCCTGACCCAAATGGGTGGCGATATATTCATTTTGACAATCGATTGTGGTAAATTTAATGATCCGCTGATCGATTAAATTCAGTTACCATTAAGGTAAACTCTAAAATTCAAAGGCATTAGTTTTATCTAATGCCTTTTTTTGTAGCTATTACATAGTGGTATGCCTTGAATATAAGAATAGAACATGGGTTTGTGGTTTTTAGCTGGCAGAGCCTGGGTTAAATAGGTTTGATTCTGGGTGAGAAAGTGTTTAGAATGGTGGTTATTGTTTTAAGGCAACCTCTAAAAAACTGTAATCAGTGTAAATAGTTTGTTTGCAGTTGTTTATAAAAATGAGATGGGTTTAGATGAGTGATAAAAAAGCAGCGAAATATCAACGTTTGTATGATCAGTTAAGCGGATTATTGACTAAAACCGATGATCGGGTGGCCCGGATGGCTACGATTGCGGCAGTTTTGCACAATAAGATGCCAACATTTTTCTGGACGGGATTTTATCAGTATGCCGATGGGCAGTTGCTGGTAGGGCCTTATCAGGGAGCGGTAGCCTGTCAGACACTGCTAAAAGATACCGGAGTTTGCTGGGCGGCGGTGAATCGTAATGAGACTGTGATAGTGGAAAATGTCGAGGAGTTTCCCGGCCATATAGCTTGTGATAGCAGGAGTAAATCAGAAGTTGTGGTACCCTGCCGGGATGGCGATGGAAATATATTTGCGGTGCTGGATGTCGATAGCGACAAGGTGGGTAGCTTTGATAAAGTTGATGGCGTGTGGCTGGAAAAAGTTGTTGAGCTGGTGTAATTAAGAATTGAGGTGCCAGTTCGCAACGGAATATACAGTGATATTTCAGGAGAAAGATATATGGCATTCGGTATCGCCAGGGCGATGAGATTTTATCAGCATGGGCATAGCCCATCCTACCTGCTGGGGCAAAGGTAAGTTTAACAGCGTGGGCATGGCCCACCCTACAAATGATATGGGAATAGATATGAGTAAATTACGTTTGGGTGTATTGCTTTCCGGTGGCGGGCGGACTATGGTTAATATTGATGAATGCATCAAAGCTGGCCAACTGGATGCTGAAATTGTTTGCGTTATAAGTTCGCGCAGGGAAGTTGCCGGCGTAGACCGCAGCCGGAAAATTGGGATTGAGCCGGAATTTGTTCGCAAAAAAGATTTGCCCGATATCGAAAAGTTCAGCAATAGAATTGTTGAGACATTAGATGAGGCTAAAGTCGATCTGGTTTTGCAATGCGGGTGGCTTTGTCTCTGGCATATACCGGAACATTATGAGAATAAGGTGATGAATATCCACCCCGGGTTGTTGCCAGAATTTGGCGGGCAGGGGATGTATGGCCATCATGTTCATGAAGCAGTGATAGCGGCGGGCAAAAATGAAAGTGGCTGTACGGTGCATTTTGTCAATAATGAATATGATGCAGGGCCGGTTATTTTACGGCGAAGTTGCCCGGTGTTTGCAACTGATGATGCGGATATTTTAGCCGAAAGAGTTTTCCAGCAGGAATGTGCAGCTTATCCGCAAGCGATTAAGCTATTTGGTGATGGGCGGTTGAAAGTTGAAGATGGAAAAGTGGTTGTACTTTAATTCAAACTGACAATGAAATGCTTTACGACAAAATAGCTATAAATAATATTTCGTGTGATTGGTGGTTGAGAAATAATTAAACCACGAAAGACACGAAAAGAAAATATCAATTTATATTAGTGAATAAATAGAATTAGAAAAGAGTTTTATCATGGGGCAGATGCCTTTACCTGAGAAGTTTTTGGATATGGCTGGCGATGAGGCGGCTAATGTGGTGCGTGAATGTAAAGCCAGGCTTGGTAAAAAGGTGGTGATTTTAGGCCATCATTATCAGCGGGATGAAATAATTGAGTTTGCAGATTTCACCGGCGATAGTTTACGTTTAAGTGAGATAGCCGCCGAGCAAAGCGCTAAGTATATTGTTTTTTGCGGTGTGCATTTTATGGCCGAGTCTGCAGATATTTTAGCCAGTGAAGACCAGATGGTTTTTTTGCCGGACATGGATGCGGGATGCTCGATGGCGGATATGGCTGAGATAGATGATGTCGAAGTCTGCTGGGAATTTTTGGAAAAGAACCTTAAGAATTTCAAGGATATTGTACCAGTAACTTATGTAAACAGTTCTGCGAATATCAAAGCTTTTGTCGGTCGCAATGGTGGCTATTGTTGTACCAGCAGTAATTGTGAACAAGTGTTGAAAAAAATCTGGGATAAGAATAAAAACGCCAAAATTCTGTTTTTGCCTGATCAGCATTTAGGACGCAATACCGCTTTTAAGATGGGTGTACCATTGAATATGATGGCGTTTTGGAAAGCAGGCAAAGAAGGTGGCGGCGGGAAGTTAGCCCAGTTGCAGAAGTCGCCGGTGATATTGTGGAACGGCAGTTGCTGTGTTCATCAGAAGTTTAATGTTGAGCAGATCAAAGCGGTACGCAAAGCGGCCAAAGATATGAAGATTATTGTGCACCCGGAATGTTGTTTTGATGTGGTACAGGCGGCAGATTATAATGGTAGTACATCGCAGATCATCAAAATTGTCGAAGAATCCGAACCCGGTAGCCAATGGGCGATCGGTACAGAAAGCTCGCTGGTCAATCGTCTGCGTGATCAGTTGGAGCCAAAGGGGATTTATGTGCAAACCCTCGGTGGTGTGCCTCGTCAATGCAGCACAATGTATAGAAATGACATTCAGCATCTGGCCTGGATAATGGATTTGATTTACCGACTGGATGCTGGTGAAAAAGTTGAAATGTATAATCGAGTGGTTGTAGATGATGAGATTAAAGCAGATGCCAAACTAGCATTGAGACGGATGCTTGAAAAAAGTTAAAATATACCCAAAGGGTATGAATCTATCTGGCAGAGCCAATGCTAAAGTATTGCCGGATATAAACTTACAGGTAGGTGGAATGGACAAACTCAATAGTTATGAGTATATTAGACAAGTGAAGTAATATGCAGCAAATGGGTGTCGCTATCGCGATGTGATTTTATCAGCATGGGCATAGCCCATCCTACCTGCGAATTAACACTGAATGGAGTTGGTATGAAAAAATTAATTTTAGTTATGGCAATGATGATTATGGCAAGTGGATGTGCTACGAGACAAATTGATATTGATGTAATACCGAAACCTATGGAATTGCAAGTTGTCCAGGGTGTTTTTGAGCTTGATAGAAATATGGTTATTTATGTTCAGGCTGAAGATCAGCGGGCATTGAATTGTGCTGGCAGGTTGGCCGTGACATTGCGCGGGGCATGTGGCTATGGCGTAGATGTTGTTTTTGATGTTAATGCACAAGCTAATGCAGATATTATAATGATTGTAGACAGTGAATCAGAACTGGGGGCTGAAGGCTATACGCTGGATATAAATAAAGATGAGATTAAGATTGTCGCAACGGAAGCGGCGGGGTTGTTTTATGGCAGTCAATCAATTGAGCAGATGTTGACTGTGGTTGGCAACAAGGCGGTTTTGCCTTGCGTTTCGATAAAAGATGAGCCACGATTTGTTTGGCGCGGGATGTTGCTGGATTGCGGGCGGCATTTTATGGACAAGGAATTTGTTAAGCGTTATATAGATTTGCTGGCCTATTATAAGATGAATCGTTTGCACTGGCATTTAACCGAAGACCAGGGTTGGCGAATCGAAATTAAAAAATATCCGAACCTGACCAAAATTGGTGCATGGCGAAAATATGAAGACGGAACAACTTATGGCGGGTTTTACAGTCAGGAAGATGTCAAGGAAATCGTTGAATATGCCCGGCAGCGTTTTGTAACAGTTGTTCCGGAAATCGAGATGCCTGGCCATAGCGTGGCGGCTTTGGCGGCTTATCCGCAGTTATCTTGTACGGGTGGCCCTTTTGAAGTTGAAACCGCCTGGGGTGTGCATGAAGATGTGTATTGTGCCGGCAATGAAAAGACTTTTGCGTTTTTGGAAGATGTTCTGGACGAGGTATGTGAATTATTCCCATCGGTATACATTCATATTGGCGGGGATGAATGTCCTAAGGTTCGCTGGGAAAAATGTCCAAGATGCCAAAAAAGAATTAAAGATGAAGGACTCAAAGATGAGCATGAATTACAGAGTTATTTCATTAAGAGGATGGAAAAATATTTGGAAGGTAAAGGCCGTCATATAATCGGCTGGGATGAAATATTGGAGGGCGGCCTGGCGCCGGGTGCTACAGTACAATCCTGGCGCGGGATGGAAGGAGCAATAGCTGCGGCAAAAAGTGGACATGACGCGATTGTCTCACCGGTTAGTCATGCTTATTTTGATTATCATATCACTAAAGCAGACTTGTACCATGTGTATGGCTTTGAGCCAGTTCCTGCTGAATTAACTGAAGACGAAGCAAAACATATTATCGGTGCTGAATGTAATGTCTGGACAGAACATATTCCTCAGGATAGAGTTGATTACATGGTGTTCCCACGGATATTGGCTATGTGTGAAGTGATGTGGTCACCTAAAGCTGGACGTGATTATAATGAATTTTATCAGCGGGTAAGTGCCCACTATAAAAAGCTGGATTCTATGGGAGTTAAGTATGGACCGGAAGCTGAGCCGGTGGCAATAGAAGCCAAACGTGATGAAAATGGAAGGTTTGCTGTGACATTAAAAGGTAAAGGCGGCGAAACCGGGCTTGACTTTATGTATACGATTGATGGAAGTGATATTAACGATCATTCATTGAAATATGCAGGACCATTTGAAATAAGTGAAAGCTGTGTTATAAAAGCCCAGGCAATTAAAAATGGTCGCACTTATGGCAACCAGGTGCAAAAGCCGATTGATATCCATAAAGCCTGTGGCAAGATGATAACTATTAAAAATGCTCCATCGGATCAATATCCTGGCAGTGGCCCTGGAGGTTTGGTTGATGGATTGCTGGGCGATCCACATTTGCTCAAGGAAAGCTATTGGCAAGGTTTCCAGATGGATGATTTTGAAGCAGTGATTGATCTTGGGCAGAGCCAGAAGATAAATCGGATAGCGGCTAACTTTTTGCGAAGTCATAATAGCTGGATATTTATGCCTAAGCGGGTTAATTATGCCGTTTCGGTTGATGGCCAGGAATTTGCCGAGGTAGCAGCTAAGGATTTCCCGCCTCGGGATAAAGACCAGAGCACCGAAGCGGTTATGTATGATGTGAAAATTAATGAGATTGAAGCGCGATATATAAAAGTTGTGGCTAAAAATGTAGGCATTTGTCCAGACTGGCATAAAGGAAAAGGCGGCAATGCGTGGCTGTTTATTGATGAAATAATTGTTGAATAAACATTAAGAAATTATAAGATTTTAAGGCTCGGTATTATTTACCGGGCCTTTTTTGTTGACATGCGAACAATGTTGGTCAATAATCAAGATAGATTCAGGCAATAAGATTAAATAAAATCGTTACAGATATAATATTTATGGGCGTAATATTTACAATATTAGAGAAAGGTTCTGTCATGTTTAAGAAAAGTTTGTTAGCAGTATTGTTATTGAGCATTTATTCTTTTGCGGGGGCAGAAGTTTATTATTACCAGCCTTTTTCTGAAGTGATTAATCAGGGTGATATTAATGATTCAAAATTGGAATCGCTGACCTGGACCCAGGAACAAGAGTTTCGGCAATTGATGCGGCCTTATGGCATATGTGAAAATGATGTGGAAATTTATGTTTTTCAAGACAGGGAAATTAATAACTGGCGATATGACCCTACGGATTTGACAGATGTGTTTATTGCGATTTGTGCCAAAGAAGAAGAAATGGTCAGTGGCAAAATTTTTGTCGCAAAACGGGATTATTCGGGGATGTACCCCAGAGACTTCAAATTTGCTAAACCTAATGCCGATCAGAGTCAGGCAAAGAAAGATTTTCTTAAAGCCAAAGAATCGCATTATAAGATTTTGATGGACAGCGACAAACCCGGCACTGCCTGGTTTCGTCATAAGTACATGCAGGCTTCTGGTGACAAAAGCCAGCAGGTCCAACGCAGGAATATTCGACCTCAGGATTTTGAAAGGACTTATGAGCTTTTTACTGGCGGGCGGGCGCTAAGTGAGAATCTGCAATTAGACCGCGAACTGCGAGTTGTAAAAGATTCAGAAAAAAAGATTGAATTAAAAAGTATTGAAGGGATAACAACTGCAGAGATGGACTGGGGTGAAATTGTCAAAGGGATGCAAGTTCAAAAAGATGCTTTGGCAAAAATGATTCCAACAGATCAGCATGTGATATTTTTCCCATCATTTAATGCCATGGTAAAAGTAACAGAAGAAACGGACCGGAATGGAACGCCAATGCTGGAATTGCTTGAGCCGCGCAGTCAGGACGCTCAAACTAAAAAACGTTGCGAAAGGCAGCTTTGCCTGGAGTTGACCGCTTTTGCAAAGCTATTGGGACCATCGGTAATAAAAAGTATGGCTTATACCGGCAGTGATCCTTATATGAGAATGGGGACAGATATTGCGGTGATATTTGATTGTATTAACCCCGATGCGGTTATGCTGAATGTTTTGAATCAGCACCAAACCGCAATGAAAGATGTTTCGGGAACAAAAAAAGTTGATGGCCAGATTAAAGGCGTAAAGTACAAGGGCGTGGTTAGTACAGATAAAATGGTCAGTTCTTATGCTGCAAGGATAGATAAGGTTGTGATTGTAAGCAATTCGCTGTACCAGTTAGAACAGATCATAAAAACAAGTAAAGGTGATATCGCAAATATTGGTTCGCTGGATGAATATAAGTTTTTCCGTAACCGCTATAAATTAAATGATGCAAAAGAATCGGCATTGATAATATTAACCGATGCTACTATTCGTCGCTGGTGCAGTCCGCGCTGGCGTATCGGTAATTCTCGTCGGACGCGGGCAGCTGCAGTCTTAGCTGAGTTGCAATGTCGGACTATGGGGCAGTTGGTTGAAGGGGTAAAACAGCCAACGAAGATTTTAATGGAAAATGAAGCTAAAGGTTTAGGCGATTTAACCGTTGGCATCAATGGTGTTAGTTCTTCGGTTTATGGGAATCTTGCATATCTGACACCTATAAGTGAAATGACCATTGATAAAATCACACAGCAGGAAGCGGATGCTTATAATCAGTTCCGCAGAAATTATCAGAATAACTGGCGACAGTTTTTCGACCCGATTGCAATAATGATTAGTGTTGAAGATAATAAGATGGCAATGGATATGACGGTTATGCCTTTGATCGCGGGTACCGATTATCAAGAATTCATGCAAGTGGTTGGACAGAAAGGTATAGGTGAAAATGCTGGCGACAGGCATCCAGAAGCGATTTTGCATTGGATTATGGCCCTTGATACCGAAAGTCCAACCGTAAAACAAATGACCGGATTTGCCGCGATGATGGCTCCGGGTTTAGGAGATAAGGCGTTTAATTGGCTGGGTGATAATGTCTCGCTGTATTTTGATGATGATCCGTTTTGGGCAGAGGCTGAAAAAGTAAAAGCTCAGGATATGGATTCTTTTATGGAGAAAAATTTTGGCAGATTGCCAGTCGCTCTTAGTATTGATGTAAAAGATTCATTTAAATTAGCTGGTTTTCTGGTGGCTATGCGAGCCTTTGTGCAACAGACCGCCCCGGGATTGACAGCATGGGAATCTTTAAAATATGATGATCAAGACTATGTAAAAATTTCGCCATCGGGTAATATTAAAGCAGAAATTGAAAATGACCTTGGTCAAATCGCTTTGTATTATTGCACAACCGGTGATGCCTGGGTTATTACATTAAATGAAAATATGATAAAACGGGCTTTGGATCGCAAAACAGCTGGGGCCGAAAACAATGAATTTAAAGTAAATGATTGGCTCGGTGAAAGTATGGCTGTTTGTGCCAATGAAAAGGTTATGACCGTTATCGATGCTCTGTTTAATGAAAACCTTAGAAGACAAAGCCAGCTACGGGCATGGAAGAATATTGCAATCCTTAATGAATGGAAAAGGAATTATCCTGATATGGATCCGGTAGATATTCATCAACAATTCTGGAACATGAAGCTGATATGCCCGAATGGCGGGAAATATGTCTGGGACCAGGAGTTTGGCACAATGGCCTCTACGGTATTTGGTCATCCGGGCAAACCTAAGGGACTTGAAAATAAATCTACGGTTCTAAGCGGCATCAAGAAAATTGAAATGGGTTTAACATTCCAGGATGATGGATTGCGAGCAAAAGCAGTTATAGAACGTGGTGATTAATGTAAGTGATGGACTGAAATTTTATCTGGATTCTTCAGAAGGAATATAACATGCAAAGTAACGATATTCATTGTTGGCGCGGGAGAATGTCGGCATTGAAGCTGGCGATTTTAATATTCAATGTGTTTATGTTTGGATGCTTCCTGATTTTATTGTTGATGGCGGCCATTGGTGGAGCTTTAATTTTTCTGACAATTGGTCTTGGCCTATCACTATTGACGGGGATAGTTCGTACACTCAAAGGCTCACGGCAAATCTCTCAGCAAAAAAGTAATTATCAGAGCTGAACCTCTATCTGCAAGCATCTATGAACGCACCAAAAATAGCTTGGCGATGTTTGGTTTCCAGGCGTTCAGGATGCCATTGCAGGAAAAGGCCCCAGTTGCCATCGGTTCTTTCGGTAGCTTCAATTAAGCCATCGTCGCTTCGGGCAGTAACAGTAAATCCATTGCCAACTTTATCTACAGCTTGATGATGAATCGAATTTACCTGAACTTTAGCCTCACCCAGCAGGGCAAAAAGCATGCTTTTGGGATCAATTTCGACAGAATGGGTGGCAATTTCATCTTTTTTGCGATGAATAACACTGGTTCCGACTTGCGATGGTATGTCCTGAATCAAAGTGCCGCCAAAACAAACATTGCTGAATTGATGGCCCAGGCAGACACCAAGAATGGGCTTACCACTTTTGAGCCAGGCGGGAATAAGTGTTTTTTCAAACTGGAATCTTAAATCAGCCATCTCTTTTACTGTTTCATGTTTTTGCTGACCATAAAACTCCGGCGGGATATCTCCACCGCCTATGATGATCAAGCCATCAAATTCATCAACATACCGCTCAATTGCGCTGATGTTAGTATTGGTTGGCAAGACTACCGGAACCCCGCCACTTTCCAAAACAGCGTTAATATAGGTAAGGGAAATATAAATAAGTTGTGGTTCTTGCGTATCTTTATTTAACTGGCAGACGCTGGTGATAGCAATAATTGGTTTTTTTGCAGCGCAGCCACTAAGAATTAAAGCTGACAACAGGAATAAAATAAGCATTTTTGATGAATATTTCATGGTTTAACCTTTTTTTTATATGACAAACTAATACAAATTCGAGGTTCCAGAATAATAATCTTTGGAATATTTGCAAACATATTATGTTGATACCCTGAATTGGGTTGACATAAATGCCTGTCAGGGTATCATAACGGGACTATGAATACATTTAATGAATATGAACTGGCAAGACGTGAAAAACGTGAGAAATTACGTGAACTGGGTATTGATCCTTATGGCCAACGCTATGATGATATTGAATCATGTATGGATATCGCCGCCAAATTCGATCCTGAAAGGGAAGATATCGAGGTTTGCGGTGCTGGACGTATAGTTCTACATCGTGATATTGGTAAATTGATGTTTACCACCCTGCGTGATAGCTCCGGAACCATTCAGATTGGTATCAGCATGAAAATGGTCGGCGAAGATGGCTGGAAAATCGCTAAATTACTCGATTTAGGTGATATCGTTGGCGTGCGTGGCATTTTAGGTAAGACCAAGACCGGTGAAATCACCATTTGGGTAACTTCCCTGACCATGCTTTGCAAGGCAACAGTACCGCCACCTGAGAAATTCCATGGCTTAACGGATGTCGAAGCCCGTTATCGTCAGCGTTATGTCGATATGTTCAGTAACCCTGAAGTTATGAAGACTTTTCAGGATCGTACCGCAATATTAAGAACTATCCGTGAAACTTTGCAGGATGATGGTTTTATCGAAGTAGAAACGCCAATGCTCCAGGCAATTGCTGGCGGGGCTGCCGCTACTCCTTTTGCTACCCATCATAATGCACTGGATATAGACTTATTCATGCGTATCGCACCTGAGCTATATCTCAAACGTCTTTTGGTTGGTGGTATGGAGCGGGTTTTTGAGATTAATCGTAATTTCAGAAATGAAGGAATCAGTACCCGCCACAATCCAGAATTTACAATGTGCGAACTTTACCAGGCTTATGGCGATTACAATTCTATGATGGATTTGATGGAAAAAGTGGTTATCAAGCTGGTTGCTCAACGCAGTGATAATATGAAACTGGAATTCAATGGCACTGAAATTGATTATTCCGGGCCATGGGCACGCCGCACTTATGCTTCGCTTTTCGAAGAACATGTAGGATGTGGAATTGATGATATTGCAAAAATACGTGAAATTGCTAAAAAGCTTGAGATAGAAGAATCCAAGATGGCTGACATAATTGTTGTTAGTGAAGTTTTCGAACATTTTGTCGAAGATAAACTGATTAACCCGACTTTTGTTATCGATTACCCTGCAGAGCTGTGCGTCTTAACCAAACGTAAAATCGACAACCCTGCTATTGCCGAGCGTTTCGAACTATATGTTTCGGGCATGGAACTGGCAAATGCTTATACCGAGCTTAACGACCCGGATATCCAGGAAGAAAATTTCCGTATGCAATTGCAAGGCCAGGAAGAATCCGAAGCGCAGATGGATGAAGATTTTGTGACAGCCCTGCGTTATGGCATGCCACCAGCTGGTGGGCTGGGATTTGGTATTGATCGACTTATTATGTTGATTACCAACTCGCCATGTATTCGGGATGTGATTCTGTTCCCGCTGATGAAGCCACAAGCTAATTAAGCTTTTTTTAAGAAAATGATTCATTAGCCCTCGACTTTATGTTGGGGGTTTTTAATATCAAGAAATTGTAGAATTTATTGAGTTTCAAATGCATAAGCTGTTTTTATGTCTTCGATATTTACGCAAACGCCGCATAGCTGTCTTTGGCACCTTTGCTGTGGCGATGTGCGTTGCGCTGCTGATAGTTATAACCAGCCTGTTTAGTAGTTTTATCGATTCATTTCAAAACTCAACCACCCAGATATGGGGTCAGGTTAATATTCTTTCTGATTCGATGACGCTGGACCAGTATCGCCAAATGCAGCGACAGCTACTGGCTGATGATAAAATTGATCAGGTCAAAATCAGCCTCGAAACCGGGGGCCTGCTATATCTTGGCCGGGGCAATACCGTTGGCGTTCGTATCGTAGGCCTGGACAGCTCCCAACTCAAAGAAACCGATCCTTTTGTTAAAGGCCTTATTAATCCTGTTAAAACAGATATGATATTTGACCTTGACCCAGGTAGCCAGGAACGAGCCCAAAACTGGGGGACTCAAAAAAGGATAGATGCCAATGATATTCAAGGTGTTGTTATTGGTATAGGCATTGTCGCTAAGCCCGATGAACTTACCGATGAATATGATCGAGAAGCTATTGCTAAAGATTTGGCCAACCGGGACGAACCGGTATTTATTACAATGGGTAAGACATCCAAAAAAGCTGATGGATCAATGGATGCTAAAAAAATCCAGAAAAGATGCTGGCCCACAAATATTGTTCAGGTTGGCAACTATACCGAAGATACGACCACAATTTACCTGCCTATCGAAACTGTGATGGCAATGGTAGGCCAGGAACAGCCCAATGGTCAGATTTTTGCCAATGCTAATATTCAGGTCAGCTCTTCAACAACAAAAAATATCGATGAAGTTTTAGCTAATACCAAAGCAGTATGGCTAAATTTTGTTCGCAAACTATATAATACCCAAATTTCCAGCAAGGCAGCTGATGCCTATGTTCAAGCGACCGCGGATTTGCCCAATGTGAAGCGTTTCACCGCTGAACTTCGCAAGCAGCTTGCTGTCATGCAGACTATTGTAGGTTTGATTTGTATGGTCGCGGCTTTGCTGGTGCTGGTTATCTTAATGATGATCGTTATGCAAAAGCGTAAAGATATTGGTATTATGCGTGCTATCGGTGCCAGTAAAATTTCTGTAGCTGCTATCTTCCTGAACTTCGGTGCCGGCATTGGTTTGGCCGGTTCAGCTTTGGGGGTGCTGCTGGGGTGTTGGGCGACAAAAAATATTAATGAACTGGAGCAGACGCTATCGAATTTGATAGGATCAAAAATCTGGAAGAGCGGCGTTTATATGTTCAGCGAAATCCCTAATGAGATTCAATGGACCGCGGTGTTCTGGATTGTAATTGTGGGCATAATAACGGCGACCTTTGGTGCTGTGGTCCCGGCAATAAAAGCCGCGGCGACCAACCCGGTTGAGACTTTGAGATATGAATGAAGATTAAGTTAAAATATTATGTTTAAATACCTTTTAATTTGGCGTTATTTTATCCGTAAGAAGGTGGCCTGGACTGCTGTGGGTGCTGTTGCGCTTTTGGTTATGCTGACTTTGGTGGTTCTTAGCGTTATGTCAGGGCTGGTATCTGAAACCAAAGAGAAAAATCATCGATGGGTTTCGGATATAATTATAAGTCGTGACAGCCAGGTTGGCTTTCCGTTTTACCAGGAATTCATCGATCAGTTACATGAAATGCCAGAAGTTCAAATTGCGACCCCAACGATAAAATCCTTTGGCCTGCTGGAATCCAGTTTTGCTGAACCTATGCCCAAGACTATAGTCGGTATTAAAATTGATGAATATTGCAAAGCGACAAATTTTGCTGAAACGCTTTATTATAAAGATCAGAAACAGCCAAACTTCGACCCCGAAGATAAACAATATAAGGACCGAGGCTTTATCTTTGGCATATACCGCAGCTATCAAAAAGATGCCTGGCAATATGTCGCCAACGAAATGGATATCACGGTTTTCGGTATTAGCTATCGAGGTGTGCTAATTGGCTCAGAAGCCGGGCAAAAACAGCGTTACTGGTATGTCGATAATGCTGCTTCAGGTTTACCTGATATTGATGAATCATATGTCTATATCGATTTTGATATGCTCCAGAAGCTGGCTTTAATGGATGGCACCATGGATAATTTCCCGGCTCGCGTTAATGAAATTCGCGTTAAGCTGGCCGACAATGTCAATATTGTCGCCACCCAAAAAATCATAAATGAAAAATGGCAGGCGTTCAAACAAAACTATACCGCCAAAAAATATGCCCTGCTGCTGGATGATGTAACTGTCAGCCACTGGTCAAAATCCCGTCAGGCCTTTATCGCCCCGCTGGAAAAAGAGCGGACGATAATGGTTTTGGTTTTTACCATGATGGCTTTTGTAGCTGCTTTTATTATATTTACGATTTTTTATATGATCGTCTCGGAAAAAGTCAAAGACTTAGGTATTATCAAAAGTTCCGGTGCCAGCTCAGCTGATTTGGCGTCTGTCTTTATTGGTTTTGGTTTGCTGGTAGGTCTGGCAGGTTCGGTTTTGGGGTCAAGTGCTGGCTATTTAATCGTAACTAATGTAAATGCAATCCAGGAAATCGTAAAAACCAAGTTTAAGTTTGAACTTTGGCCTGAAGATGTATATGCTATTTCCAGGATTCCTGATGTTGTCGATGCCAACCAAATGGCTTTCATAGTAATTATCGCTATAATTGTTTCGGCTTCAGGTGCATTAGTGCCTGCTATCCGGGCATCGCGATTGTCGGTAGTTCAATCATTAAGAGTTGACTAAAAAGGATTAAAGATGTCCTCAAATAATATATTACAAGTTCGCAATATCCATAAGACCTATAAAATAGGTCGCCAGGACCAGCATGTTCTGCGGGGCGTAGACCTTGCCGTCAGTAATGGCGAATTTTTAGCTATTATGGGTTCATCAGGATCGGGCAAAAGTACGCTTTTGCATATTGCCGGCCTGCTGGACAATTGCGATAAGGGTTCGGTTTTATTCGATAATAAAGATGTTTCCAAAATCAGCTCGGCTGGCCAGAATCGCCTGCGTAACAAACAAATTGGATTTGTCTTTCAGTTTTACCATTTGCTGCCTGAGTTAAATGTCCGAGAAAATATCATGCTGCCTTTAATGGTAGGTTCATCGATATTTTCCTGGCCGGGTAAAAAAACCAAAGCTTTAAAGTTAGCAAATGAAATGATCGAAGCGGTTGATCTGGTCGCTCAGGCTACTCAGAAAGTTACTACGCTATCAGGTGGCCAACGCCAGCGAACCGCATTGGCCCGGGCTTTAGTGCATAAACCCAGATTGCTTTTAGCTGATGAGCCAACGGGTAACCTTGATTCTGAAGCGGGAAAAGGCATTTTGGATTTATTGAAACAATATAATCACATGGGTCAGACAATAGTTATGGTCACCCATGACCCTGCAATAGCGGCAATGGCAGACCGCACATTACACTTGCGTGATGGAAAATTAGTAAAATAATACAAAATATTTTTTAGACAGGATTAACTGGATTAACAGGATTTTTATGATAGAACTTTAAGGAAGCTTTTGCTTTTATTGAAACATTTATGAAGGTTATTAATTGTATTTATAATCAGAGATTAAGGTTTTATAATAATGACAAGCATGATTTTGCGAAGCTCTTATCCAGTAAATCCTGTTAATCCTGTCTAAAAAGAAATAGAAGATAATATTTAATTTTTAAGGTGGTTTTTTATGTCTATGAAAATCTGGTTAAATGACAAATTGGTTGATCAGGCTGACGCAACAGTATCGGTTTTCGATCATGGCTTACTTTATGGCGATGGCATATTTGAAGGCATCCGCGTCTATAGCGGCAAAGTCTTTGAACACAAAGCTCATATTGACCGTCTTTACGAGGGAGCACGGGCTATTCGTCTGAATATCCCCATGACACCTGAGCAAATGACCGAAATTGTTTGCAAAACGGTTGCAGCTAATAATATCGAAGATGGCTATGTCCGTCTGATCGTTACCCGTGGCGTTGGCAATCTGGGTCTGAACCCACTAACCTGCGAAACCCCACAGATTATTGTTATTGCAGCAACTATTACGCTTTATCCTGAAGAACTTTATCAAAAGGGACTCAAAATCATCTCGGCTAATACTGTGCGTAATCATCCGCTGAGTATTCCTCCGCAGGTTAAAAGCTTGAATTATCTTTGCAATATTATGGCCAAGCTGGAAGCTCTGGATCGGGGCATGTTCGAAGCTATCATGTACAATCACATGGGCTATGTCGCTGAAGCTACCGGTGACAATGTATTTATTGTCAAAGATGGCGTTCTGTACACCCCGCCGATTGCCGCCGGGGCTCTGGATGGTATCACCCGCCGTGTCGTTATGCGTCTCGCTCGTGAAGCTGGATATGAAGTTTTTGAGAAAAACCTTGCCCGTTTCGATTTGCATAGTTGTGATGAAATGTTCCTTACTGGTTCTGCCGCCGAGGTTATTGGTGTTTCCGAACTGGATGGCCGCACTATCGGCATCGGCAAACCGGGTAAAATTACCTGTGATCTTCGGGCTCGCTTTGATAAATTTATCAGACAATAAATCGCAACTTTGATCATAAAAACAAACTAAATATTGTTTTTTTACAGATAATATGATTTTTTAGCCCCCTGCTTTAAGTTGGGGGTAATAATATAATATGAATATGATTACCCAACAACTTGATAGCGTCTGGAAGCTATATCAACAGCAGTTTACCTGCCCGCGACCAGAAGTCAGCCAATGGCTGAGCTTTGCAAGTCAGGCTAGAGGCAAATTACTGCGTCCTCAATTAGTTTTGCTTGCTGGCGGCATTTGCGGCTCAATTACAAATAGTCATATTACCGGATCTGTTATAACCGAACTTATCCATACCGCAACACTTTTGCATGATGATGTAATTGACCAGGCTCAAACCCGTCGGCATCAGCAGGCTTTCAATAGCGCTTTTAACAATAAAGCTGCGATTATGGTTGGCGATATGGTCCTGGGGCGCGCCTTAGTGCTTATTAATCAATTACGTGACTTTTCAATAAATGCAGCGTTTGCCAAAACTTTAGATGCTGTTTGTCTGGGCGAACTTACTGAAATTGCTAATCAAAACCAACCTGCCAATAAAGATCGTTATTTTGAAGTTATCAAAAACAAGACCGCCATGCTACTGAGTTGTTCTTGTTGGCTGGGTGCTTATATTTCCGGTGCTAATGAAAAAATCTGTCAGGACTACTGGCGATTTGGAAATGATATAGGCATGGCCTTCCAGATTAACGATGACATCAATGACATCTGTCAATCTGAAACCAAAGCGGGGAAAACCCTTGGTACTGACATTGCTTCTGGTAATATTACCTTGCCCTGTATATATTTCCTTCAGGACAACCCCGATAAAACCGATTGGCTAAACCAACAACTGCAAAATAGTGACCCTGACATCCGTAAGAATGTAGCCAACCAATTGCAGGCGGCAGGTTCTATCGACAAAGCAATGACTAAATCACGCCAATATGCTCAACAGGCTTTAGATACACTTGAAACCTTTAATGACAACGAATATCGTCAGGTGCTAAAACAATTCACTCATGATATGCTCAAGCCATGTTTTGTTAATTGACACACATATAATTTATTTACTAAAATGAAAACTGGAGATACTTATGGACCCTCGTCTACAAAAACTTGCTAAAGTTCTCGTGAACTATTCCGCTGCCGTCAAACCAGGCGATCTGGTTATGATTCAGGGCGCTACAATTACCGAACCTCTTATTATTGAACTTTATCGTGAAACGCTTCGCGCTGGTGGTAATCCTGTTGTGCGCGTTTCAACCGATGCCTTAACTGAAATTCTGATCAAAGAAGGCACCAAAGAGCAACTCGAATATCTCAATCCGCTTTCAATGTACGAAATTGAAAATATTGATGTTCGTATTTCTCTTTGGGGCCAGGAAAACACTCGTCATCTCAGCAACACCGATCCCAAATGTCACGCAATACTAAGTGCCTCACGGCGACCATTTGTCAAACGTTTCTTTGAACGTGCCGCTACCAATGAATTTCGCTGGACCGGGTCAATGTATCCGACTAATTCATCGGCTCAGGATGCAGGCATGTCTCTTGGAGAATACCAGGACTTTGTTTTTACTGCTGGTCTGCTACATCTGGACGACCCGATTGCTGCCTGGAAACAAATCGCTGTTAAACAAGATCAGGCGGTCGAATTGCTCACGGGATATAAAACTCTGCATCTGGAAACTGCCAACGGCACCGATCTTACCATGAATCTTGAAGGCCGCAAATGGATCAGCAGCTGTGGCAATGAAAACTTCCCTGATGGCGAAATATTCACCTGCCCTGTCGAAGATTCTGTAGAAGGAATCATTAATTTCAGTTTCCCAGCTATCCACATGGGTCATGAATGCAGTGGCGTAAAACTTCGTTTTGAAAAAGGTAAAGTTGTTGAAGCTTCCGCTGAAACGGGACAGGATTTCCTTATAAGCATGTTAGATCAAGACGAAGGTGCTCGTCGGGTTGGCGAATTTGCTATTGGTACAAATTATGCTATTCGAGAGTTTACCAAAAACACTCTATTCGATGAAAAAATCGGCGGTACCGTTCATTTGGCCGTTGGTGCCAGTCTTCGCAAAGCCGGTGGCGTAAATGATTCCGGTCTGCATTGGGACATGGTCTGTGACCTTCGCCCTGGTGGCCGCATTACCCTCGATGACAAAACTGTATATGAAAATGGAAAATTCACTGAAATTCAATTTTAATTTATCCCGAAAGAAAATTCATGCCCGAAATTAAAGCAATACTTTTTGACTTTGGCGGCACGCTTGATAGCGATGGCTATGATTGGCCGGTGCGCATTTATGATTTCATATCAAAGCGTACCGAACCCGGTGACTTCCAGCAATTCCTAAGTCATGTCCGTAACGCCGCTAATGCCATGACTGACATGGTCGATACCATTACATTAGACATGGACCAGACCGCTGTTCGTCTTTGTCAGGGCATCCATAAACAAATGGATGACAATTGGTCCGTTGACGATATCGCCGAAGAATTCATTGAAACAGCCCGCAAACATCTGGCCCGCAACACCGAAGTGCTGGCCCGCCTGTCAGTTGATTATCGGCTGGGTTGTGTCAGCAATAACTGGGGTAATGTCGCTGGATGGTGCCGACAGTATGGCATCGCCCGCTATTTTGATACTATAATCGACTCTACTGTCGTACAGTCGGTCAAACCTGAACCAGGGATTTTCAATGCCGCCCTTACCGAACTAAATATTGCCGCGGAAAACTGTGCTTATGTGGGAGATAATTTTCAATGCGATGTTGTCGGGGCCCATGATGTTGGGATGAAACCGATTTGGATTAAACACCCTGAAGCCTGTACTTCTATCGCTGGATGCTTCGTCGATGGCCGTGATAAAATCGACCCCACCACTATTAACCCTATCCAGATTCAGTCATTGCCGGAACTGACCGGGCTATTAATACCCAGATAAAAAATATTGACTGAACCTTAATTTGAAAATTTTATAATGGCAACAGGGATACATTAATTTCGCCCCGCACGGAATTAAATAGTTTTATTCCTGTTGCTTCTTTTAATTCGTCGATCTTTATTATGCGTTCGACAATTTTCCCATTTTCTAATAGCTCTCTGCGTTTGACTCCGGCCAACAGGCCACATTTAATTGGCGGACTATACCATTTACCTTCAAAACAGACAGCCACATTAGCAATTGTGCTTTCGGTTAATTCATCCCGCTGATTATAAAGTAAGATATCGAACGCATCACCTAATTCTGTGCGAAATCGGTCATAAACATCCCGACGAGTAGTTTTATGATACAAAAACATATCATTAGAATCAATGCATGTGTTAGCAAGCTTGACTTTTAAAGCCCCATCGAAAATCTTATTTAGATTTTTATCCTGAATCTTAAATGTCCCATCATTGCTCACCAACAACCTTATCAGTTTATCGCAATCCCATTGTAATGCCCGGGCCATCAATTTGCTTTTGATCATATCGCAATTTATAGCCCACCCAAAATATTGAGCCGATTCATTAAGTCGGTCAAAATGCTCATCCAGCAAAACAAACC
This sequence comes from Phycisphaerae bacterium, assembly GCA_016342495.1. Taxonomy (GTDB): domain Bacteria; phylum Planctomycetota; class Phycisphaerae; order Sedimentisphaerales; family SM23-30; genus JAEIOG01. Next base: position 27,846 of record JAEIOG010000006.1, on the reverse strand, counting down.
CGCCATTGACTTTGTAGCATATGGTTTCGAGCAAATCAAATTTTTCTTTAGGTTCCAATAAAACTTTACTTTTTAGCAGGCATTCATCATATTCATTTATCCCATCGGAATCTGCCACCACCCCACTGCCAACATTATAGACGGCATTATTTTCTTTAATCGTTACTGTACGGATTGGCACATTAAAAACACAATTACCACCAGGGGTTACAAGGCCAAAGGCTCCGCAATAAACTCCGCGGCCTGCGGTTTCTAATTCCCTGATAATTTTCATGGTGCGGACTTTAGGTGCTCCGGTTACTGACCCGCACGGAAATAATGCTTTGAATATTTCAGGCAATTTAATATTATCATTCAGCTTTGCCTGGATAGTTGAGGTCAGTTGCCAGACCGTTGGATATTTCTCAGCGGTTAACAACTCAGTAACATTGACAGTGCCGATTTGGGCGATGCGGCCTAAATCATTTCTCAGCAAATCGACAATCATCAGGTTTTCGGCCATCTGCTTTTCGCTATGGCACATCTCATCACGTATCTGTATATCTTCCTTATAAGTTAACCCGCGTTTTGCTGTACCTTTCATGGGCCGGGTGCGAATTGTATTACCATTTTTCTGGAAGAATAATTCTGGTGAAGCACTAATGATTGTTAGACCATCGATTTCCATAAACCCGCAAAAGTCACAATTCTGCGCCCGTTTCAAAAAAGTATAGCAACCCATGGAATCGCCGCTGAATTTACTTTTCAGGGGAAATGTCAGATTGACTTGATAGCTGTCGCCTTCGTTTAGATGATTTTGAACCTTATTAAATTTTTCCTGGTATTGACTTCTGTCCCATTGTGGCTGCCAATTATCAAAGCTGAAATCACCAGCATTATCAGGTGCTGCATGCGAAACATCTTTACTCAAACCAAAAAGCAATAATGGGACATCATCAACTTTTTCATTAACCTGTAAAGCAGAATCGAAAGCTCCCGCCGCTTCATAAGCGACAAAGCCAACGGCATAATAACCTTCGTTAGCGAATTGCTGGATAAGATTTAACGCTGGTAAAACATCCTCAATTTTATGCGCAGCAATTATCCGTTCAAAGCCATCAAACACCAAAGGCTTATTGTCAGTAATATCGCAATTAAAATCTATACATGCCCGATCCATTAATTTAACTTTTGCCTTTTAAAAATAAACCACGGAAATACAGCTTGCCATATCGTAGCATATTGCCAATCCGTGCAATCTGTCATTTCCGTGGTTAATAAATACCAGCGCAGCTGGCATATTAAAAATCTCTTTAGCTATTTTTGGCTGCAAACTGGGCCATGAATTCAGTAAATGCTGTTACTGATTCAACTGAAGCGGCATTGTAAATGCTGGCCCGGATACCACCGATGCTACGATGGCCTTTAACGCCGAAAAATCTGGCCGCGGTTGCTTCTTTGACAAACTTAGCTTCCAGCTCAGCTGTTGGCAGATTGAATACAACATTCATCAGCGAACGATCTTCAGCGGCGATCTTATTGACATAATAGCCACCCGAGCCATCGATAGCGTTATAAATCAGTTTGCCTTTTGCTTCATTGCGTTTGGCCATCCCTTCCAGTCCGCCATTGTTGATAATCCAGTGCAAAACTTTATTAACCATATAAATGGGGAAGGTTGGGCAGGTGTTAAATAATGAGTTTGCCTCTGCGTGTGTCTTATAAGACAGCATGGTTGGCAAGCCATCATTGCATTTTTCCAGCATATCTTTACGCATAATCACCAATGTTACACCGGCAGGGCCAAGATTTTTCTGAGCGCCAGCGTAGATAACACCAACATTTGTCAAATCTACCGGTTTTGACAAAATATCCGAAGACATATCAATAACCATCGGTACATTGCCGGTAGTAGGGAACTTGCTGAATTGAGTGCCATAGATTGTATTATTGGAAGTCAGGTGACAATATGCAGCATTGGGGTCTAATGTCAGATCCGTCTGTTTAGGTAATGATGTAAACACACCATCAACTTCTGTCGAAGCTGCTACTTTGGCATTGCCTATGATTTTAGCTTCTTTAAGAGCTTTTTTACTCCAGGCACCAGTGGTGATATAATCCGCTGAATTATTTGCATTCAAAAAATTCATCGGAATCATAGCAAATTGCATGGATGCACCGCCCTGCAGGAACATAACACTATAGTCATCGCCCAGACCCAACAGGCTCTTGAGCATTTCGATAGCTTCGCAATGAATCGCGTCATATTCTTTGGAACGATGAGAAGTTTCCATGATGCTCATGCCGGTACCTTTATAGTCCAGCAATTCCGCTTGAGCTTCCAGCATAACTTCCGTTGGCATAGCCGCAGGGCCTGCATAGTAATTGTGAGATCTATTCATTTGTTTCTCCAAGTAAGTAGGGGGTATGAAATATTCCTTTGATTATTTTAAATTAACAGCATTGATCGTCAACCCAGAATAAATTTTGGGATGGAAGAAAGTAGACTTCTGTGGCATCTTATCGCCCTGAGCGGCTACTTCTGCCACTTCATCGGCGCGGGTGGTATTCATAAAGAATAATGCCTGGGCCTTGCCAGTATCGACTTTTTCGATAGCGTTAAGGGTCGCGACGCCAAAATCTTTGATATATTTGACATTAGTCTGAGCAGTCAATGCCGCTTCGTCAATTCCTAAGTAGTCTTCCAGAATGAGTTTATGTAAAATAGCGACATCGAGCTTGCGCCAGGCACTGCCCATTTGCGGACATTGGCTATCCATGACAGCTTCATCTTTCATAGTTGCAACATAAAATGCCCCATCTGCGAAATACATGCCAAAAGCATGATTATTAGCCTGGAAATCCAGTGCCATCGCTTCATTCATCATCTTAAAGCGTTCTTTTTTATCGATATCATCAGCAAAGGCCAATCGTGCAATATCAAAATTTTCACTCATATCAGCCAACAGCTTAGCGGTATCGAAATTATCTACGCTGTGAACCAGACGATGGGTTGGCAAAACTACCAAACCTTCATTATGAGTATTAATAAAAGTCATCATGCGGTATTTAGTTGAATCCATTTCCGTTTCACGCATATAGTTCAGTGAAGTTTCATAACGATGATGGCCATCGGCGATAAATACATGCTTATCTGACATAACTTCTTGTACTGTAGCAATTTGCGCTGGATCAGTAACAGCGAACAGGCTATGAGTAACATTATCATCATCAACAAAACTTAAAAGTTTTTCACCTTCAGTCGCTGCCGCTAATATCGCATCGACAGTCTTATCGGCATCACTATAAAGCATGAAAATCTGACCAATCTGGCAGCCGGTAGCTCTCATCAGGTTCAAACGGTCAGCTTTTGGGCCCGCCAAAGTTTGCTCATGGGGTTTGATATTACCGCCATATTCCTGCAATTCGCCCAAAGCAATAAAGCCGCTGCGGCGAAAAGTTGTACCATCAATCTGGAAATCCTGGGCATATACATAAATAGTGTCAGCGTCATCCTGTTTCAGGACATTTTCCTGTATCCACTGGCTGATAAAGCCACCCGCACGAGTATAAACATTATTATCATCGCTATCGGAATCGCAGGATTTACCTTTGATAACTCTTGCAATGTTATAAGGGCTCTGATTATAAAGTTTTTCTTGCTGGTCCGGGTCGATTACATCATAAGGCGGTGCGATACAGTCACCTGCATTATCAACAGTAGAATTGTTATAACGATATGCTCTAAAAGGTTTTATGTTCATTTCTTATCCTTTAGTTCTATTGGGTATATCTTTCTTGTCCTTGGGCACATATCAGGGCACAATAATTTATCAGTAATATCACCAATAGTCAAACAGAATTACTTGGATTCTATATATAGAAATGGGAATCGCTTACAAATTTTCCTTTTTATTACCGCATTTGTTGCTAAAATGACGAGTTGTACTTATAGCTATGATTACCTCATTGGAGTTTTTATAATAATGTTAGCATATTTTATGGGTCTTGGTGTAGGCGAGTTGCTTATGATTGTTTCAGCTACTGCGATATTAGCAATCCTTGGCAGTCATGCAAAACATGCCAAACGCCAGCAGTTGCAAAGACGAAAACCGCAGCAAGCCATCAGTGCTGTCCCGTCTAAGAACTCTGGCATTTCAATAAAAGTAACCATTGGATTATTGGTAACAGTAATTGTTTTGCTCATTGTGATACTAATTGTACTAATTAACCGCTAAGGAATAAAATGATAATAACTGTTAATAATCTTAAAATAAATTGTGATACCACCGATAAAACCTTAGCTGTTGTTCTATCCCAACTGCAACAAGAATATATCGGCAATAATGAAGTTATTGTTAATATTTTAATTGATGGCCAGGGCCTCACTGGTGACCAACTGGGACAATATAAAGATAAATCTGCCGATGATTTTGAAAAAATTGAAATTTTCTGCCAAAGCCGCAGCAGTTACGCCGCCTATGGATTAAAAACAATGGCCCAGCAAATCACCGATAGTAATCAACAGCGACAGGAAATCGCCAAAATCCTTCAGCAAGGTAATACCCTAGCCGCCATGGAAAAAATGATTAGCTATTTGTCGATATGGAGTTCTATGCAGGAAACCCTCGGCAGTGCCTGTCGTTTGATGGATGTTCAGATTGACCAGATTACTATTACTAATAATGACATGACTATTACTCAGCAGATTTCGCAATTATCAGAAAAACTACAGGAAATCAAAACCGCTTTGCAATCTGGCGACCTGGTATTATTGGGAGATTTTGTGGAATATGAATTTGAAGATATCACAACCCAATGGCAGGAAACCTTGAACCAGTTAGCCAACCATTTTGAAGCATGAAATATTATCTGCAGTGTAACCTGTTGTGGAACGCAAGGGATCCAATGCATTTGATTGTCTCAACCACAAGCACGATTCAGCCGCACGCTTAGGGCCCTAGGGGCGGGGATGGAATTTTTTGTGAATATTTCTAAGATGCTCATTATCCACATGCGTATAAATTTGTGTCGTAGTAACATCGGCATGGCCAAGCATTTCTTGAACACTTCGCAGATCAGCTCCGCCTTGCAGCAAATGTGTTCCAAAACAATGCCTTAAAGTATGAGGCGTAACATAACCAACCAGACCGGCAGCTGTGGCAGCTTTTTTAACAATTCGCCAAACTGCGATCCGGTCAAGCGGTTGGCCGGTACGACTGAGAAACAGCTCAGGTTTTTTATGCTTATCCAGTTTTGTCCGCAGCTCAATGATATATTTATTTGTAATTTCCAAAGCCATCTGATGTACTGGAATAATTCTTTCTTTATTACCTTTGCCAATGCAGCGCAGATAGCCAATCTTAAAATTGATGTCTGCGAACTTCAAGTCTCCAATTTCCGATGCTCGCATTCCCGTTGCATAAAGTAATTCCATTATCGTCCGGTCGCGGAGATACATCGGGCTTTGTTGGTCTACCGCTTCAATCAATTCAAGAGTTTTGCTCTTGTTCAGAACTCGTGGCAGTTTTTGCCAGGTTTTAGGCGTATCCAATGCCGCGCAAACATCTTCTTTCATAATGCCTTCGAGCATCTGAAACCGCAAGAACATCCGAAGGGCTACCAGATGCCTGGCGATACTTGCTGTTGCCAGTAAGCCATTACCAAAATTATTCTTAGACAAAAATATAGCATATTTCTGAACAGCTAACGGATCAACGCTATTGGGCACTGAAATTTTATTATCAGCACAATAGCTCCCAAACCGTAACAGATCACTATTATATGCTTTGATAGTGTTAGCTGCCAACCCGCACTCAATTGACATATATGCCAAAAAAGGGCGTATCTGCGATATAGGCCAATTGTCAATATTATTTCTCATAAAGCATCATCTTTGCATTAGATTAGCAACTGTCATCGCCGCAAAACTAAGCACTAAGCCAATTAAAACAGAGAAAGACCCAATTGGAATCAGATAGCCACAGCCCGCGCAGATTCCCAGGGTAATAGCACCCCATAAAACCGGCGATCTATTTTCCGCGTCAGCAGCTTTTACCATCACAAAAACACTGCAAATCAATAACCCAATAGGTCTGTAACTCATTAATGCAAATAGCATCGTATATCTCCCAATAAATAATTTATAAATTATTCACGATAAACTTTCGTATCGTCAAAGCTCGGTGTTTATATGTGTGTTCACTCAATAATTTTTCACGAGCATTATTTGCAATCATATCGCGCCGTTGCGGATCATTCAATAGAAGTTTAATCTTTTCGGCCAAATCACGATGACTGTCAAATGTAATAATCTCTGTATCCTGAGCATTGACTTTGTGGTTCAGTTTGAACATGGCCCCTAACCCATCAGACTTATTATGTCCCGGGTGCGATTTAACCATTACCAATGCACCTGCCGCAATCGCATTCAATAAATTTTGCTCAGGATATCGTTCCAAACTAAAATTCAAAACTATCTTAGCTTTATTATAAATTTCATTATCTTCGCTGCCAAGCTTAATTGCACCGCGGTATGCCTTATTCGCCACCGATTGTTCCCAGTAGTCATTTTGAGAATTGTACTTGCCAAAACTGAAAACACCGCTGTAAATATCCAGATTATATCCCTTATTCAAAAGCATTTGACTGTAACTGTCGACCACAACCGATGGCCCGAGGTACTTGCCGATAATATTACTGAAATGCTCGACCAGTCCCTTATCTCGAATTTTAATTCCGCAATCCTGACCGCGTACCAGAAATTTCCCAATTGTTTCGCTATTGAAATTTCCAGGTTGTTCCATGATATTATTTATTACTGTATTGATTAATAATTCATGGGTAGGCAGTACAACACCACTATCTTTTAGGGTCATATTAACCCGGTTATGCATAATTACAATATCATTTTTTTGCTTAGTTGGCACTGGATAATATAATTGCTCATTGGCACCGGGTGACAATAAACAAATCTTTGTTGCGGCAATATGAGCTTGCTTGAATTTGTCGATTTGCTTTTGATTACAGCAGAAAATAAAATCATTTGCATTAATTTTTTCTGTTAAATCATCCAATTCCTTATCTTCGACATAGCCACCTTCTGTCATAATGCTGGCCAGACAAACCTGATCCGGTAAAAAATTAGTAAAATCTTTCCTCAGTTTATTGACTATGAGAATTAGTTCAGGCTGATATTGTTCCAATCTTCGTAAATGCGACAAAGGTGACATAAATTTTGGCGAGGTCAAATGTCTGAAATTCGCCTGAACATTTTCTGTTTGGCTAAAACCATTAATTAAATCTTTCCCGACATGATAGTCCTCAGACGATAATGTTTGTGTACAATTTATTACCCTTAATTTTTCATCATTAGCTGGGTCAATACATTTTCTTAGAGTATCCGATAATCTTTTTCCTGTTATCGTTTTGATCTCGTCTACCAGCTTTTTTGAATCCTGTAAAACAGTGTTCATATGTTCTGACATAGCTTGTGAAATTACCTGCATGTACTTTTGATGATCTACATTTTTAAGCCAGGGCCACGCCAAACTTTGAGTCAATGCATTAAAATCTGGATTAGCCTCGAAAAAATCAGCAACGGCTTTTGTTGGCTCATCACTAAATATTATTATTAGATTTCTATTAATAATATATTCCGCAAAATCATGGAGTTCAAATGCCAATTTTAGATGCAATAGGTTATTTTCTGTTACAAATACCGCCATATATTTTGACATTGAATGCAAAATAGCCTCAAGATAATAACCATTGACAATTCCATCGATTGCCAGTGACCCCAGCTGAAAATCTATCCGTTTTTTTTGCTGCTCAGCTGCGATAGTTGGCACCGAGGTATAGCCCAGCCAGCCAATACTGCCATCATCCTGCCTGACCATAAATGTCATAGCTCCATCATAGCCCACTACCATTTCAACATCATTACCTACTGGAAAATCTGCAATAGCCTCAGCTAATTCGGCATCTACCGTTGCCAATGCTTCAAGATTCTTACTCAGCAATTCCTGCCCTGGCCAACTATCCATCAGCTTAACTGCGTAGTCTGGCGGCACCATTTCAATTGTATAATTATTTGACATATTCTTGTAATATCATATTTCATAAGAGTTTATACCATTTTTGCGCACAATGACCACATTGACAGCACACTATAGTTATCGGTCGTAATATGAGCATCCCATAAATAAATAACCAATTAAAAAAGGTCAACAAAACAGTAGTCTTGCCAACCTTGAATAATTTTAATATCGCATTTTTACGACTATTTTATTTCTTTAATAATATCGACTGATTTGCTATCAAGGAGTTCTTTGATACTTCGCAGGTCTTTAGGAATATGCACCGTAATAAATTCACAATCGGTTATCATGTCATATTCATGGTCTAAAACGCCATCAAACAAAATGGTATCATCTTCACGCAGAAGATAATTATTATCATCAACACGTAGTGAAAGTTCACCATTTAAGACGTAAGCCATCTCGTGGCAGTCTTCATGCAGTTCCATAACATGAATTCGTTCGCCAGCAGCTGCTGTTGTTCGAATCATTTTACCCTTATCAAAATAGGCAACCTTTAATTTTTCCATACCAGGTTGATTTTTCTTTGGCGATTCTGCTATTTCAGCTCTGCGGATTTGCACCATGCGACGTTCTGCCAGAGCCAGCAAATTGCTTGCTGAAAACTGTAATGCCCCTGCCAATGCGTCCAGAGTTTTCATCGATGGTAATGATTTGTTAGTTTCAACAGCGGCTACTGTCGGATAGGTCACACCTGATTTTTGGGCCAGTTGTTCCATTGTCATGCCTAGTCGGCGTCTTAGAGTTCTTATCACTTTGAAGTTGTACTTGCTGAACATGTCTTTATCCTATTTAAGTATTATCGTTAAGTATTTCTCATAAAATTCACATAGCAACACCAATGTTATCACTGTCAAATTTGTAGCTTTAGGCTGGAATTTAGCGGATTTTGCTAACCAGTGCAGGTCTTTGAGCACATAAATGCCCCCATTTATTATGTATTGCTTAATAATATACGAAATGAAAGAGAATTTGGGTATAATAAAAACTTAATATTATTGCTTTTTTTTACTTTTTCTGGTCTGCCCTCAAAGCAACCCCCTCACAATCAACTTATTTCTACAAATCAAATCTGTCACATCACTACTTTTCAATATATTTGGTGGCAAATATAGCTTAAATATATTACTAAATTTATTTTTACCTTAATCTTTTATACAACTTTTTGCTTCTATACAAAAGAACATTGATGGCCTGTTTATATTTTTTATCACCCTTCTTGAATATCAAATATTATTATGAATGGTCAATATTGGCAATCATCAGAGAAATGATATCATGCGGGATTTCAACCAATGATTTAGCTACTGCTAGGGCATTGTCAGCGGTCGCAAGATTGTACCGATATAACCATAAGCGTCAGCGTTTGGACAATAATGACAGATTGGCGTCTGCAAAAGTATCTTCTTGCCCAAATTTTTCCCTTGACTAAGACATATAAAAAGCAGTAGCTTTATATGTCTTAACTGTTAATTTGCCGATGCGATTTCTTGAATTTTCAGGGCTTGATTTAGCTTTAATTTACCATTAATTGCATTGTCACCTTAAAGTTTATTTGTTTTAAATTGTTTATTATCAATCACTTATATATAGAGACAGTGCATGAAGCCAAGGGCAAAGCAAGGAGTGCTTTCAGGTCGGCATCGACAACAGGATAACTCTGCAATCGCAAGAATGTATGAGATCGGACCCTTACGCCCGGGTAATATTTCCCTTAAAACGGTCAAAGCTTATGTCAGCCGCAATAATTTACGCCATAATGCCCGGCAATTTAAACAATTATTAGGGCCTACCACTAAACTATGTGCCGTTGTAAAAGCCAATGGCTATGGACTCAGTGCCGGGTCAGTCGTATCAGCTCTCAATGACAATTATACCGACTGCTTTGCGGTTTCCACGATTGAAGAAGCAGAGCAAATTCATCCTTTTGTCTTTGGCAAAACGATTTTGGTTACCTGTCCGCTTTTTGCCGGTATTGATTTACCGCTTATCAGGTTGGCTCAAGCTCGTGGTCTACATTGCAGTATTTCTTCGATTGAATCTTTACGCTATGTGATGGCAAATCTCGACCCAGAACTGGAACCACTCAATATTCATGCCAAAATTGACACCGGCATGGGACGTTTGGGGGCTTTGCCAGCTGATGCGATGGCTCTTATCCAGTCAGCTGATAAACATCAACTTTTCAAGCTTGTCGGTATTTATACCCATTTTGCTACCGCTGACCAGCAAGACATGCAATATCTTAATCAACAGCACGATCAGTTTATCGATATGCTCAATCTGACTGGCTTGAATAATCATCCCAATGGCCAACGTCGTATTAAATCTTCTGTCAACCATTCTCCTTTGATTAATCCCGGACAGGTTATTCGTCACGCCTGCAATACCGCAGCTACTTTACAATTCCCTGCCGCTCATTATGATATGGTTCGTTGTGGCCTTGGCCTTTATGGCTATGCCAACAAAGCTCTTTACCAAAATATCAATCTCGATCTCAGACCGGTACTTAAAGTTCAGGCTCCTCTGGTCCAGGTCAAAACCATTGCCCCAGGTCAAAGCTGTGGCTATGGCAGAACCTTTACAGCAAAAAAGCAAATGACTGTTGGTGTCGTGCCGGTTGGCTACGCCGATGGCCTGCCACGTAGCATTTCCAATAAAGCATCTATGTGTGTCGGAGCAATCCCAGCTCCCATTATTGGCCAGATCAGTATGGACCTTACAATCATTGACCTTTCCAAGGTTCCAAATCCCCATGAAGGGATGACCGTTACTGTTATCGATGATGACCTCCAAAGCTGTTGCAATGTCAATCAACTAGCCAAGCACGCCAACACCATCCCCTACGAAATTCTAACCTCAATCGGCAACCGCATCAAACGCGTTTTTGTCTAAAAGGAAATTGATAAAGATTGACTAGTCATGTAGTTCTATAGTATCTGGATCTTTTATCACTATTGAATCAAAACCAAAATATTTAGCCACCGCTATATTTTTCCAATCATTTTTATCATAAGTAATATCAGAATTAAAAAACAATTGTGGGTGATCAATTTTTAATACTTCAATATCTTTGATACCCTGGTTCGCCGCTAGTCTCAACTGAGCATACCGTGCCTGAGAGTTTTTTTATAGCGAGGCAATTTACCAGCTAAATCAAAAATCGCATTCGGTGTATTATCAATCGTCAAAAGCGACAATGACCAGACCATCGCTGCCACCAAAAGGATAGGCCTAAGCAATACCTTAGTCTCCTTTGTAGATCTATACTCCCATTGACTGCGTATAGCAATTATCATAACAAACCACCCTGAAATGAACAGCAGGGCAACAACATTAAGATATCTTCTAGGAGGAGCTTTATTTATCACATAAGTTGGCCCAGCAATTGATATCGCCAACAAAAATAATAAAATCAGCCCAAACCACCATAAAAGTTTAGTTCCCTGCCCACCAAATCGTTTACTAGTGAGGCCTGGCATAAATAATAACAAAATCGTCCCTGCCCATAGTTTCACATTACATAGCCAGAAGGACAATATTTCGGTCATTTTATGAGATGTAATAATGATGGTATTTTTGACATCGAAGCTATGCTCAAATAAATCCCCTCGCACTTTGTGACCTGGCGCCATAATCGCCAACAGACTTGAACCAATCAAAAAAACCAGAGACCATGCCAACAGCCAGCGGCTGCTGTGCTTCATATTAAATGCCGCGATAGTAAAAAAAAGTAAAATAGTACAGCAAATCACAGCCCAGTATTCATGGAAACCTGGCAAAAATAAAATAACAGGTAGCAACACCAAAGAATATGTTGATTTTAAAGTTGCATTTGCATCATAGGCACGAACCAACAAGCCAAATAAAACAAAACCAAAAACTGCTACTCCATGATAATCAACTCCTCCACAAAACCAGTATACCGTCTGGCCCGGAGCATCTATTGAACTCCAATATAACAACATTATAGATAAGCTAATGACCACTGCTGCTGGATTAAAAAATCTTTTTCGTAACATTGAGCAAACAAAAAAATGTAATGATCCTGCAAATGCTACCCCCAACCCAATAAGTGTGATAAAATAATAAGAAATAAAATCGAAACGCGAAAAAGAACTAGTCACAGCCATTGCTGCCCATCTACCGGTCCAGGTTTCATACCTAAATTTCACAAACCCCCACACACTCATCCCTTTAGAAGCAACGGCTCGGGAAAAGTCGTCGGCCATTGGTTCAGCAAAAAATAAAAGAACGCAGGCAATCGTCAAAACCATAAACTCTGCCGTTAATATCCCCGTCCAAATTAATTTTGTTGTCCGTGGCTTAAATAAATTATCGTTTTCCATTTTTTAACCTTACTATATCCCACAAAATTCTGTGATTGCTGCTGCCACATATCTCTCGCGCATTGCTTTAATTTCTTTAACGTTATCCTTACCTATAATAAATTCACGGCACAATTTACTTGCCGCCACAAAGTTTTGGCCCGCTGCCAGGCAATGTTTCATCCTCATAACATCGTCAAGTTCTCCCACAGAACTCACCACCACATCTCCCATCGAAACTATGCTGTCCCAATCTTCTTCATTTTCATGAAAAATCACCAGGTCTTCTTTTGCCTGGGTCTGAACCTGACGCATTATTCTTTCTCTTTGCTCATCGTTTATCTCACCCACTATCACGACACGGCTACGACTATCAATATGCTGCACAATGGCGCAGGCCCATATCAATTTCTCAATTCCATCGCGGTCACTGGCTCGACTAAGAGCTATAATCAAAGGCCCCCCATCAACCCGAAACCCAAGACTATCAATTTCTTCATTAATCTGGGACAATTGCTCATCCGGGCACCGATACCGAATTTTTCCCGGTTTAACACCCGCAACAATCAATTGCATACCAATAAATTTAGCCGCACATATATACTGACTTATAAATCGATCACATTTAACCAGTTTATCAACATTTCTTACATAACCAGTCAAACCAACACTAAATTTCTTTTTCATCAAGCATGATATTTCCATAACAACATACGAAATTTTATCCGGATACCAAAATGTAATATCATCATCAATATGTTGCTTAAACCAATTGCGCCAGCCGGGAATATTTTTCCAATAAGGCAACACCCCGCCTTTAACCCCAGACAGTCTAAAGCTGTTACTACCATCAAAATATCTATCCCAGATCCCATCCAGGTTTTCATCTATAATATTTATCTTATTCATAAAATGTCGATTTACCTGGTATGCCTGCCTTTGCGATCATAAAAATATTTCGTAATCTCAAAAGTCGCTTTTATACATAATTTACTAATAATCTCATTTACACGGAAAGTCTCATCGCCTGTACTGAAATTTTCCTGAGCATAAAATGCCTTCGTCATCTGATCCGTGGGCCACAATCTCTGACCAGTTTCGACATCAATTAATTGGGCCGTGCCGCTAACTATCGGGTCATTATATTCTTTGCCAGCAACATGTTTTAAGCCAAACTGTTCAACAACAACATGTAGCACCTGATCGGCACCACATCTTTTACCAATCGCCTCCACGGTCAAATCAAGATCACTGTCTTGTTCAATCCTGATATTGTGCATACTGCCATAGCCAACAACGCTTTTTGCCAGTTTGCGATCCATTAATTCTTTTTCAATTCTTTCGCTCAACTCACGTCTTAAAGCCGGGTTACTTTCCATATTGATTTCAATATCAACCCACACCAGCACTTTTTTGCTTTCCATTTCATATTCAGCTTTAATCACTGGCTTGGGGATTAATGGCACTACAAACAAACCGATCAAAGGCCCACAACCTGAAAGCATTGCCGCCAAGCCAAATATCAATACAGTTAATATAATTTTTTTCATATTTTTTTTATTCTGTCTTGTGATCATAAAACTTCTTCGCAAGTTCATCAGCAAATTTTGCGACTATTCCACTACGCACACGGCTTTCCTGTTCAGGGTTCTTCAACCTCGGTTCTGAAAAATATTCTGTGGTTATCCTGGTTTCATGCACAATTCTATCAGGCTGATCACTATCGATTTCATAAATCTTTACTGTTGCTCTGGCCTGACCCTGCAATAAATTTATCGAATTTTCAGCATAGATAGTAAAATCATAAAACTCGATATATATAACCCTTTCAGCACCAAACTGCTTAGCTAATGTGCTTATCGGTTTACTGATCCACTCGGTTTCATTACTGAATTTGTCTTTCCAGATTTCATTGGCGTCAACAAAACTCACATCTTTAACATGCTTGCCTATCAGGTTAGCCGCTGTCAGTGGCAGATTCCGCATCTCCATCGAATACTCATATTCAATATTTGAACCGGCTATCATGAAAATTGCGATCTTCTTGCCTTCTAAACCTTCATATTCAGCATCAACTTTTTTGCTGGTCCCGCCAAATATCGGGTACAACAATGCCCCAACAATATTGCAGCCGCTTAACAAAACCATAAATGCCAGCATCAATATCAAAACAATATTTCTCATCATCACTCCATATCCTAATTTCAGCCATAAACTTCAATACTAATAATTTATCTGCGTTCAACTGCGGACAAAAAAAATAAAACTAACCTCGTACAACAACTTAATTACAACAATACCATTTAACCAAACATCCTAACTGTCAAAGCCTTATAGCCCCACGCTGCCAAAAACAAAATTGCCCACCCCCACAATATCTTCACAGCATTAAAATTCAGCCATGCCATCACTTTTTCTACGGGCCTTCCTGACAAACCTTGCCATAAACAAAATGGAAAGATTGCCATACATGCCAATGCCAACAACATTCCTGTTGGCTGAACCTTAGCCGCCTGAAATAATTCTAATCGAACGGTATGCGAAAATGCCGTTGTCATCCCACATGTCGGGCATGGATAACCTGTCCGTTCCAGAAAACCGCACGATGGCATATCCAATTGACGATGCGTCCCAAATCCTTTTACATTGGGATTGACCTTCCAGGCTGTCGCCAACAAGCCAAATGCTAGCATTGCCACTATTAAATTAATTAATATGAAAACAATACCTATACGTTTTTTTTCTTTTATTTCCAAATTCAAACCAATATGAACTAAGCAGGCAGAACCCTGCCAAAAGCACCAGAGCTTACGCACCAAAACTATTGTGTCATTCCCGCAGGCGGGAATCTAGTTTTTTGTCTCAAAAGAAGGATTGGGACAACTGGATCCCCGCCTTGGCGGGGATGACAATTTTACCTTTTGCATTAACTGTCATCCTAAGCTTTCTTCTTCGACTTATTGCGTTTACGATAGCTCATTGCCTGGACTACCGCGACTATATTATCACGGTCGTCGGTCACAGTTACGCTATAGCTTCCGACAGTTTGACCCAGAACATTTTCTTTTGCTTCAGCATAAAGTGTTCCGCGGCTCACTGAATTTGTATATTGTATTGAAGCACTAAGACCAACGGCCATACCATGGGTATTAGCCGCGATCGCAAATGTCCAGATCGCTAAACTATATATAGCTCCGCCCTGCACTACCTGAACACCATTTATATGGCAATCCTGAATCTCCATTTTCGCTTTAGCATAACCTTTGGACGATTCAATCAATTCGATTCCAACATGCTTGGCAAAATTATCTTTTGAAAAATAATTACTCTCTGTCATCTTAATATCCTAATCTCTAACATTAACAACTATTATCTACCGCCAACAACAGCACGAAGTGGCATCGCCCCGCTAAACTCACCAACCAAACATTCTAAACAAAATAACATTTACCAAAGGTAAATACCACAACTTTTCACTGTTAGTTTTTCACTATTAACTTTTACCTATATTACGCCCTCTAACCGAAGGGGTATCAAAATTGCTCAATAATTCTTTCTGCTGGTCAACCTGCATTGTCGTAGCCTGACCATTGCTTCCGTGCAGTTGGCTCCAAAGTTTTTGATTTAAGATGCAACCCGGGTCGGAATGATCCATCCTGTTCAAATAATTTTGCGCTCGTGCTCGGCATCCACCGCAATAATATCTATCTTTACAGCTGCCGCAATTGCCCTGCCGTTCACTTCTTTCACTTAGCAAATCGCGCCAAGGATTGGTCTGGAATATTTCTATCAGTTTCGATTCTTTTATATTGCCCATTATTCTTTCAGGCATAAATACACAAGGTGTCACATCCCCGCCAGGGCCAACACAAATCGAAGTTCGCCCTGCTGTGCAGCCTCCCAGGTATTTTCCTATTACCCTGCTTAACTTTTCTTCCAATCTAAAACTATGCCCACAAAATGACAAACTGTCCGCGCAATGAATACCATATTGCGGGGCGGTACTGGCAATCCCCATATTGCCTTTGTTACGATATTCAGCTAATAATTCCATCAACTCTTTGCGTTGAATTGGACTTAGGTCAATCTGCATTTGCTCTTTGCTTTGACCTGCCGGTACAAAATTAATATGGGTAAATTGACACACACCTTCTTGCTGGGCCAGTTGCAAAGTCGCTTTGACTTCGGCAAGATTATCCTGTCTCACGCACATCGACATCCCAACATTCAGACCGCTTGCTATGCCGTTACGGATACCATCTATACTTTTACCCCATGAGCCGCTAACGCCTCGATATTTGTCAGTATATTCTTCGTTGGCCGATTCAATCGACACTTCAATATAATCTAATCCTGATTGTTTGAGTTTTTCACATCGCTCTGTGCTTAAAAATCCGCCATGACTGTGCAGTGATGTATATAGCCCTTTTTCTTTGCAATGCTGGATACAGCTTTCCAGCTCATTGCTCAAGGTTGGCTCTCCACCCCCGAAAATCACCATTATCCCATAGTTGGCGGCAAACTGGTCTATCAACTGAAATTTCTGCTTAAGGTCCAGCTCATCTTCTATATCTTGACGGTCTTTGCGATAACAATGCCCGCACTTTAAATTACATTTGGTCGTAAAATCCCAATATAAAAATAATGGCCCACTCCAACTCTGAGGCACCGTCAAACCATAACGGTTTATACTTCGGGCAAAAGCGATTATAGACCTTGACGCCCACTGATGCTCTGATATCTGACTTGCGATTTCAGGATTATTAACATCGGTTTTGATTCGCTCCATTATTTTGTGAATGGGCCAATACAAAAATTTATCTCGTTGCGGTGCATTTTTATTGCCATAGCTTTGTAATGCCCGTTCCAGATGCGAGCCAATACCTCCAGGGCGGTCTTTACTCAATGTACCCAGAATTTTACGAACCCAGCCCTTAGACAGCCATCTCTCCAGCCAGTGTTCATCTGCCAGAGCTTCTGTTTGAGAAAAAATAGAATCATTTTGCTCAACTTTTTTCATTGGCTTGATGCTCCTTTTTCTTCAAATGCAGAATCTTGCCCACTCGCGCCCAGTGTGGCGTGTGTGCCCGATACCACAAAATTGTTTTGTAGCTGACAAAATACATTATTACCCCCAGAATAATCCCAATGATAATACTGCCAGCCCAAAGCTCCAACCCAATTTTAGCTAAAAAACTTACTATACCCTGCCAATATTCCATATTGAATATCTGTGAAAACACCCCACCCTCACTCGTTGGCAAAGTCAATATCTCGGTTATACTCTTAAAGTTTATTTCTGTACTGGATACATAACCAAATTTCTCCAAAATATATTTACCTACCCGATAATTTGGATAATATATAAATGCCGCTGTCACAGGATTTGATATCCACACCAAAGGCAATCCAACGCGTGCATTAGCCTTAAATAGTGGTGCCAGTAATAACACCAAAGCCATCTGAAATCCTATCGTGGGTGTCCAGGCAATAAAAAAAGCAACACCAACGCCCAAAGCCAAACGATGTGGCGTATCGTCGATATGTAGTATATTATGCACTACAAATCTTATTATGCGTTTTTTTGTGCTTCTTATTGGGCTCATTATAAGCTTGTGCCTTGTGCCTTTTGCCTTATGCCTTTAAGTTTTTCCATTACATCATCAACGCTGACATTTTCAATATTATGCTCGGCAGCTTTGCTATATCTTTTCTTACGCGGCCCTTTGGCCCCGGCCATCACAACATTGTCCATCTGCCCCCAGGGCCCTACAACTTCCGGGTTCGTCGGCCCATAAATGCCTATCGTCGCTACCGACATCGCCGCTGATATATGCAATGGCCCAGAATCATTTCCTATTGCTATTATAGCTCCATGTAGTATACCTGTCATTTCTTTCAGGCTTGTTTTATCAATCATATCTACTATTTTGCACTGACTCTTGTGACATATTTCTTTTGCCAATGCTTTTTCAGTCGCCCCGACCCCTAGCATTACTATTCCAATATTCATATTATCATAGCATTTTACTATCTGCTCAGCAAGCTTTGCGAATTTTTCTGTTGACCATCTTTTTGCCTGTACCGTCCCACCCGGCAATAAAACCACATAATCAGAATCCTCAAGCCCATTTTCTTTTAGCTTGGATTCACAAGTCTTTTTCAATTCATCACTTATGGGCAGCTTGAATTCCATTTCACTCTCGCCAAAACCTAATATTTCAGCAAATCGCCAATAGTCCAGCACCGCATGTTGATCTTTCGGTGCTACAATTTTATGTGTATAAAATATATGGGCCAATTCGCGTGCATGACTAAAGCCCACCCGCACTCTGGCCCCTGTCCTTTTGGCCATAAAACCGCTGCGAAACAAGCCTTGAATATCCAAAACCAGGTCAAATTGCTTTTGCTTAAGTTGGGCTAAAAATTTAACAAATTTCACCGTTGCCTGCCAGCTACGCCCTATTTTACCATAAAACTTGCGATCAAAAACTATTATTTCATCCAGGTCTGGATTGTCATCTATAATAGCCTTAAATTCAGGTCTTACCAGCCAACTTATCTTTGCTTTCGGGTATTTTTTTCGCAAACCACTTAAAATTGGTACAGTTCGAACTACGTCACCTAGGCTGCTGGGCTTTATGATTAAAATATTGCGAAAGTCCTGTTTCTGGATTTTATCGAAAGATAATTGGGTATTTCGATGAGCAATCAATGGCTTTAGCTCTTTAAGATATTGGTCGACTTCATTTTCTGTCCACATCTTAAATGGTTCAATCACCTCCAGATAGCTTTTGACTAAAATCCGCAGATATTTAGGATCAAGCCAATTTTCCAAACCGCCAGCTATCACCGCCATATTAGCCAACAGCTTATCATCATAAATAGCGGCAAACTTGGAATCTTTTTTATTAGAGATGCTAACTCTTTGTAAATCAAGCAGATAGCTCTCCGAACTTCGCTGGATCGGCTCACTTACAAAAATTTTGCCAAAGCTTAAATTATTGTGAACAATGCCTGCAACATGCAGTAAACCTAATAAACGGCCCGCGGCATTTAATATATCTTCTGTCTTGCGCTCAGTTAATACCTCATTTTGCCAGATTAATTCTGAAAGTGAAGTGATTTTGCCTACTGATTTAGTAATTAGAATGCAGGTATTATAGCCATCAATTTTCCCTTTGGCCCAGGCGATTGGCTCTGGCACTGGTACCCCGCGTTTGTTGGCTACTAGTAGATTCTTAAAAGCCTTCTCTGCTGGACAGCCCATAAACCTGCTAACCAGATATGTTTTTACGTATAAATCCTGTCCCTGAACCGTTATTTTTCGGGCGGCAAAAGGCAGTTTAGGGTCGATTTTTCCCTTTTTTTGCAGGTTTTCACGCGAAAACCACTCAATTTCTCTATCGAAAAGCAGCTGTTCTTCACGCTTACGATAGTAAAATCGCTGGGTCCCAACAGTACGCTGAGCCAAAACCAAGCCTGGTTCATTTATATTTTTATTTATGCCAGCTTTCATGCAGTTATATATAATACGTATAATTTTCCATGTTTAGTCGAGCTATTGTTCAGTGGTGTGCCCTTTTTGCACTGGGCAATCGAACATTATAACTGAAAATTTATCAAAAACCCCCTAAAAATACAGGTTAACTAACAAAAAACCGATTACTTTTTGGAGATACACGAGTTTTCGGTTATAATGCCAGGTCCAAAAGTTGTCAATAATAATAATTGTGGCGCTACCGCCATAAGTTTTTTCGTATAAGTATATCAGGAACAACAATTTATGTTAAAAAGAACAAACAATTGCGGCCAACTTCGTGCCGCTGATGAAGGCAAAGAAGTAACCCTGTCTGGCTGGGTTCGCTCATATCGCGACCATGGCGGACTGGTTTTTATCGATTTACGTGACCGCGAAGGTCTGACTCAGTTAGTATTTAATCCTGAAGCTCATCCAAAAGCTCATGAACTGGCCCGGACATTACGGACAGAATGGGTAATATCAGCTAAAGGTACGGTTCGACACCGAGCTGAAGGCATGGAAAATCCTAAGATGGCTACTGGCGATATCGAAATTGATATTTGTGAGCTGGAAGTTTTAAATAAAGCCAAGACCCCGCCATTTGAAGTAGATTCAAATGCCAATGTCAATGAAGAATTGCGTTTGAAATATCGCTATCTTGATTTGCGGCGCGATCGCATGCAGCATATCATGCGAGTTCGCAACCGGGCAGCTAAGATAATTCGTGATTATCATCAGGAAAATGGTTTCTATGAAATTGAAACGCCCATGCTCGGCAAGAGTACTCCTGAAGGTGCCCGTGACTTTCTGGTGCCATCGCGTATGACCGAAGGTGCATTTTATGCATTGCCCCAGTCGCCCCAACTATTTAAACAGATTTTAATGATTTCTGGAATGGATCGTTATTTCCAGATAGTCAAATGTTTCCGTGATGAAGATCTTCGAGCTGATCGTCAGCCTGAATTCACTCAGGTCGATTTGGAAATGAGCTTTGTTGACATGGATGATGTTATTGGCATCACCGAAGGATGTTTTGCCAAGGTTTTCAAAGATATTCTTGATATTGATATTCAGTTGCCGATGCAACGGATGAGCTATAATGATGCTGTAGAAAATTATGGTATTGACCGCCCTGACACTCGTTTTGAAATGTTGCTGAAGGATATTTCTGCGATTGTAGTGGAAAGCAGCTTTAAAGTCTTCACCAATACCGTCAAAGGTGGCGGCATGGTCAAAGGTATTTGTGCCAAAGGCGCAGCTACTTATTCTCGCAGTGACATTGAAAAAACTCTTACCGGTTTTGTCGCTGATTTTGGTGCTCGCGGTTTGGCATGGTTTAAGGTGCAGGAAGGCGAAGATGGCAAACCGGTTCTGTTTTCCAGTATCGCTAAATTCTTCAGTGCCGAACAGCAAGCGGCGATCATGGAAACATTCCAGGCTGAAATTGGTGATTTGATTCTTATGGTTGGTGATTCTGCTGATATTGTACATAAATCTCTGGCGGCCTTACGTTGCAAACTGGGTGAAGACCTGGGTTTGGTAAATGAAGATCAGTTCAATTTTGTATGGGTTGTTGATTTCCCCTTGTTTGCATTTAACAAAGATGAAAACCGATGGGATTCATTGCACCATCCATTTACCGCGCCATTCCCCGAAGATGTTGAAAAACTTGACAGTGACCCACAAAATATTCGCAGTCAGGCTTATGATATTGTTCTTAATGGCTATGAAATTGCTGGCGGTTCGATACGTATTCATAATCCGCAGGTTCAGGCAAAAGTCTTTAAGCTTTTGGGTATCACCGATGAGATGGCCCGCGAACGCTTTGGCTTCTTTTTGGATGCTCTGGAATATGGCACACCGCCACACGGCGGATTAGCCTGGGGGCTGGACCGATTGGTTATGCTACTGACCGGCACGGATAATATCCGCGACGTAATCGCTTTTCCAAAAACTCAGAAGGGCCAGTGCCTGTTGACCGATGCCCCATCGGGTGTCGATGCCGACCAGCTGGAAGATTTGTATATTAAAGTTGTCGAAAAGCCAACCAGCAAATAAGTTTACACAATGAATAAATAATAAAAAACCCTTGATATGATTTCGAGGGTTTTTTTATTTGTGCACCCGGCATGCCATCCCAGTTTTCACAATCGCCTTTGGCTACAAAGAAAAAGATATCAGGGAGCTTCGAATAATTAGTTTCGGGGAACGATGGCTTGATATACTGCTGGCGATTAGCTGGTATTAGTTGACGGGCTGGGTTGTGGTATTCGCTTTGCTCATGTCGATTCAAATCAGCATGGGTATAACCTATTGGGCCTTGATGAAGATGGGTTTGAATTGTGGTTTAGCAGCCTGAGCGATTGAGGCTGCCGATAAGATCACAGTTAATGCCAATGTGCATATTAGTTTATGGTGAATTAGTTTCATTTTTTTCCTTTGTATTATAAATTTTAGCTATCAATATCCCAAATAAGATTACCAAAATTTCCACCATGGTTTATTATTTATCAATCCAAGCTCTTCAGCGGAAACAATACGCTCCATTAAGGGTGGCGGGCATTGTTTATCAACATCAGCTTGAGACCATGGCCATTTATGTTTAATATCAATCTTTTCCAGAATTTCAGGCTTATCGCTCAAACAATACTTCAATATAGCTGCCAATTTGTAATCGAGAACTTTATCTGTAAAGCCATAATGGCTATCCTCGAATATTTCGCTATGCAATTTTTTGGGAATTTTATCTACCATGAAAGCAGCTTCGTTTGCATGTTCCACACAAGCATCCCAATCTTCTTCGAGCCAGGCCTGGATTATTTCGGAATACTTAGTGTAAATTCGGATATAATAATTGTATAATTTGTCTTTTACCTTAAGGCGTTTCAACAAAGGCTGTGAGACCTTTTGCTTAACTAGAGCAGATATTATGCTATAATCCGCAGCTCGAAACCAGGTATAAATATCAACATACTCTGGCAATGGCCCTTCAAATGTTTCTTTGTCATAAATGCCAAATAATTCTCTGTCAAGATTGCCTTCCAATAAAATGCAAAGATATTGAGCCGAAACAAAATCAAAATTTTGCACTAAATCTTTTTCTTCAATATTTGCAGATATTTTCAAGACTTCTCTTGCTACCGCCAGAGCATCTTTCATGTTAACGATAGACCTAATATCATCTGCCTGCCAATCATTTATACTTCGATTGAGAAATGCTTTGTATCCATGTGCAAAACCCAATTGAAAGGCCAATTTCTGTTTGCCCATAGGTATTTGATGATAACCTATGGAAAAACCTCTTATGGCACGCTCTTCGAGCCATCGCTCATCACAGATTTCATTTTCCATAATAAAACTTTCAAAGTATTATTTCTAATTACCGCCCAATTGCCACAAAGAATTATCAATATGAGAATAACCAAAAGTTCTGACATCCCTTGAATCTATCCCATCTAAAAGCCTATGAGCTAGCCCATGATAATCCTGATTATTGCCACGATTGATATATCGCTGTAACCTTTCTGACGACCAACCTGGCCCACCTTGTGGATTTGAACGCCTAAAGATCGCACCAGTTTGCTTGCCGCCTTTGGCTTCTAACAATGCCCAGCGATTACCTCTTGAATATACCATATCCACACCGTGATTACCAGAATATTGTAAATCAATATCTCTTAAACGATAACCACGACGATTCATTTTGCGAGTAGCTCCAACCAAGCTTCTGGCTTCCTTGATAACATTTTCCCTAAAAGTAGAATTACTTGACTTAGCATAACGTTTGCCTAAACCAGCCATCTGATTGGTCATCGCACCTCTGCCTAAATATGAAACTGCTATACCTCTGAGAGAACCACCAACCATACGGGCAGAATCTATACCGCCCATGATATCACCATTTTGGAATCCCTGATAAGCACCATATCCACCAAGGCCTATCTCGGCAGCTGTAGAAGCATGACTTAGATGGGTCAAACCTTTGCCTGCCAATCTTCCAACTCTAGACCTACCAACAGCTTGCAATCCCTTAGCACCTAACTGGAGAGCTTTGCTTGAGCGGTAAGCCAGGTAGGTTGGGTAAATCATTTACCTATCCCGTTATCATGTTTTACCTCAACCGCAAACACGAAGCAGCCGGACCTACAAATACATCTACCAGCGATCGGTAGGGTGGGCCATGCCCACGCTGATAAGAATTATATGAGCAAAGCGAATACCTGTTAATCACGCCTTTCACAATCAATATTATCACCAAAATCTATGTCATCAAGAAAATTCCAATCAAAATTATTATATAACCCTTTCTCGCAAAAATGATGATATGTCGAATAAGGCCAATCTGCCGGGATTTCAACATAACCATGTTTTACCGGATTAAAATGTATATAATGAACATGATTATAAAAATTGTTATCGTTACCAATACGATGCTCCCAGAAACGACGTTGCCAAACACTATTTTCTCTTTTTTTAATTCGTGATTCACTTTGAGTAATTGTCTTACCGCCAGCTGCAAGATGATTTTTGGAAAATGTCCGCTTAATTATTGACCATCGTTTTGAATAATCACTATCCTTTGGCGGCAAACGCCAAATACAATGCAAATGATCCGGCAGCAAACAAAAAGCCAGAGTTGCAAATGGCCATGATTGCCCAACACCAGCTAGAGCTTGCTTTAAAATCTTCCGGCAATTATCATCTGTCAAAAACTTAACCCGTTTATATGTAACAACCGTAAAGAAAAAAGTCCCGCCTTCCATTATACTGCGACGATAATTAGACAAAACAATACTCCTGAACAATTTTTAAGTCTGAAATATCTGTAGCATTATAACAGTAAAATAATATGCACGCAAATGGTTAAAATAAATGGTTTTGATATTCGCCGCGGTCATATAATTCTTATCAGCGTGGGCATGGCCCACCCTTCCCGGTAAAATTATTTGCCCGCCCTACCTGGCTTAGCCCAGCCCATCGCCCTGAGAATCAGCCGTCATAATAAATCTGGCGACCTGTAAGGCCAATACAATTGGAACTTATTTGTTGGTTTTAGTCCGGTAGAATGAGTAAAATCACCCATCCCGGTACAATGAGACGTTGCATGCAACGTCTCTACCATTTTGGCAATGTAGCCGTATGTCTTGAGATTTAAGGTGAGCTATCGACACTACCTGCGACCAGCAAGTTTTCTTTTTGGGGCTATGAGTGCGCCCAAGACTAATAATGTCATCATTGTTGGCTCGGGAATAGTTAGCACTTCCAGATATGGCGCGAAATCACCAGCAACATTTTCTTCTTTGCTGTAAAAATGGTGAGCATCATCACCATTTTGAGCAGTCTTTATGGTCAATGTCACATAGCCATCACTTCTGTCACTGTCATAGTCCCAGACTCCGCTTGCCAACAAGTCAAAACTAACCCATTTTGGAGCCCCCCATGTGTAATAGCTACCAACATTTTTTGAAGCGATAAGATCGTTTATCACGGGCGCATTATTCCAGTTTATTAAAGTTTCAGACCAGCTATCATCTGTGGCACGGTGAACATTAACGGTCTCAAGATAGCCAGCGACATCCCATACATACATATTAAGTGTTGCCGACTGCAATTGACTGAACGAAGGCAAACCAGCCATCGGAAACTTGAGATATGAATGACCGGTAGCAGTGCCATAATCAGTCCATGTAATAAGCTGATACTCATTGTAAACGGTCTCTGGACTGTCCGCCCTAATATAAGCATCATCGGTGGCAGCAACAATGGCTGCCGAAGCTAAACCAGAACATATTAACACCGCTACTAACAATAAAATTAAACTTTTCATTTTTCCAACCTCTAATAAAAAACTATTATGTAATTTTTAGTAAACTATTTTATTTTATTCACACATCTGTAAAATGTCAATAAAAGCAAAAAATCATATAGAATAATTTTGAAAAATACTAAGTGTTATTAAATCGGTAGAAGTTTATCGGCTATGGCTTAGCTTTAATGCTCTGTTAGGCAGACATTGCCACCCGGCAACACTTTTAGCTATATGAAAGTCGGATTTAACTCAGTTGCACTTATGAGTTGAATCCGCTCTGCAATATATGGTGTTGTTTTTATTTTGAGCCATGGCTATAATAATGAAAACTAAGAATATTATTTCATTAGAGGGCATTAATATGCATTATCGGATTCTATCTTTACTATTGTCATTTATTTTCATCGCGGGATGTTCACAAATTAGCCAAAACAACAATAAAACAGCTAAGCCACGGATTTTTGTACCGAAGGTTGTTGGGGAATATAAAACAGTATTTAAACCTAATCTTACCAAGCCTGACCGTGAAGGGAAATGGTATACCAATGACCATTGCTTTATCAAAAGCGATAACGGCAAATGGCATGCTTATGGCATCATTGGCAAAAAGCCAGCCAGCCCCTGGACCGGCGAAAAGAATCTATTCCATGTCAGTGGCGACAGTTTACTTAGCGATAACTGGTTAGAGCATGATTATGCTTTGACCGTTGACCCGGAATATGATCGGGTCTTGTGGGCACCTCATGCAATCAAGAAAGATGACACTTATTATATGTATTATGCTGGCGGCAATCGTCAGGAAAATGCAAACACCTATTGCTCATGGGGCACAATCCAGATTTCAACCTCCAAAGATTTGCATAAATGGAAACGCAGCAAATCCAATCCGATCATTAGCGAACCGGGCCATGCGCGTGATCCGTATTTGGTTAAATTCGATGACAAATATTATATGTATTATACCCGCACCTATGATGAAATTGATCGCCGATCAACTGTAGCTTGCAGAATTAGTCCTGATCTGGAATATTGGAGCTCATTCAAACGCGTTAACATTCAGCCATTAGAAAATGATTGGGGTGGTGATGCCGAAAGCCCTTATGTAGTGAAATATAAAGGACTATATTATCTTTTTGTATGTCTGGCTGGCAGTTCTTATGATCTGACACATGTATACTGGTCAGATAATCCTTTAAATTTCCCTAATGAAAATCTGGTTTGCAAAATTAATTCTCATGCACCGGAAGTTCTATATGATAAAAAAGATGGATGGTTTATCTCCACCACAGGATGGAATAAAGATGGACTGTATATCGCCAAGCTTATCTGGGAATAAGTCTGATTGGCTTATGATGAAAGTTTTCAGCAATTTAAACAAAAAAATGGCACCATCAATTTTTCAATTGCCGGTGCCATACAACAGAACATAAAGAAACTGTACTTAGTTTATCATGCTATTCTAATATACCTTCACGGTCTGCTCTTTTACCTTAAGCATATGCTTAAGGGTTACACAAATGCCCCACCCCTGCAACCGAAATACCAACCCGTTCTGGCAACGCCATCAGCCATTAAAAATCATATTAGCTGGCAGCCCCCGATAGAACTTTAAGTTTTAATCAGTCATCTTAAAGTTCATATTGCCAAACTAACGAAGCTTTTAAGTATCAGGCATATGCGAAGCCATCTTTTTCCAGTTGCATCATCTGGACATTTTGTTTCATCCCTAAAACTCTGTACTATATCCCCCGGTTTGAAACCTAATTGAGCAACAATTGACATGTCTTTAATTGCTCTCAATATTTAGTTTCTCTTTCTAAAAGATGTATCGTCATGTAATTAGGGTGTATTAATTAAAACTTTCTCATTTTCCTCTATCAAACTAAAA
Organism: Phycisphaerae bacterium; assembly: GCA_016342495.1. Classification (GTDB taxonomy): domain Bacteria; phylum Planctomycetota; class Phycisphaerae; order Sedimentisphaerales; family SM23-30; genus JAEIOG01. Next base: position 221 of record JAEIOG010000006.1, on the reverse strand, counting down.
ATCAGAATTATGCTGACGATAAATAAGAAAGTTCACAGAATATTAATATGATTGGGACTTAATATTGCATAAAAATACAATTTTTACAGCTTAAGGGCAATAGATAGCTATAACGTATAGCTAAAATGGACGTAAATATTACAGTCTTAGCCCAAATTTCGCACTTATGGCTATAAATCGTTAAAAATAAAAATATTTTCTGCGATTTTGAGCTGTAGTTG
>JAEIOG010000165.1 GCA_016342495.1 Phycisphaerae bacterium | reverse complement strand
ATCAAATAACAGTTATCTTCATATGGAGATGTATCGGCAATATTGACCCAAACCTTTAATTATGACTAAGCACTAGTAGCTCAATTAAAGTAAATGCTGACGAGTTTTTATTACTGCGCATATCTCTTCCTCTTGAATTTCAGTTAGAAAATAATTATTGATGCAATTGCTGCTTATTCGAATAAGTTATAGAGGCAATACCTCTTGACAGGAAAATTAGAGGGTGAAATTATAGACATCTCAAAAAAAACTTAAAAAGCCTGTTCTTGATGGTTTAAACAAACATGAAGACAAATTGTTGGATTTTAGGTGCTTACCCAGAAAATAATTTCTTCACTCAGCCCACTGCTAATGCCTTTAGGGTATCTCTAAAAATTCAATTATTAGAGATACCCTTTTGCATTGTGTATTTTAAGCGAAGCTATAGCTTAATCCAGCGTTATACCTTTTTCCACCAGCCATGTTTTCAAATCACCCATGTCATTTTCGAACATATTAGTATCATAATATTCTTCTAATGCTTTGACCTGGGCATTAAGTTCTTCATGATCTTGAACTGCAACATCGAGTTTTGCGTCCAGTTCATCGATTAGACTATGGAGTTTTTTCAATTCGATTTTAATACCTGTCAAAATCCGCAAACACCGTATTACTGCTTCTATGCTTTTAGGGTTTCTTCCTTCTATATAAGGGGGGATATCGACCGTTAAATTAGTCATATAAACATCTCTAGCCTTGGCGCCTCTGGTCAGATAGGTATTTATACTAGCTGTTCCGGTATAATTGCTCAGCTTGATATTGGCCTTGATTATTTTTTCTAAGAGGCATTTATCCGAAACATAGGCACTAATGTGTGGCTGCCTTGAATGCGGGGTCAGCCCTGTCCTGCCAGCAATATTATAAATGTGCTTAATGCGGAATTTATCGATAATATCAAAAAAACTACGAGAATATTCACGCCAGTTTATTTGGGGTTCATGCCCACAAAATAATACAATATCAGCCTTGGGGGCATAATAAAACTTATTGATAGGCTGGTCGTATGATTGAATTAACCCATCGGCTATCGTAGTAGTAGCCCTGCTATCAATAGCTAGTTCGCTATTGCCTGGCAGACTATTAATATAATAATCATGGTTTTCAATTTCAGCTATCAACTTGGCCCCGCATTGTTGGCCTATATATTCTATTGTTCCGGCACCAATATCGCTATCTTCGACCCAGTCAGAAAATCCTGCGACCATAATACCTTTATGCCCGGCATCACTGCCATAATATCTTGGATTGTTATATTTCTTCATCTTTCGGTCCCTCCATTTTTTTAAGCTCTATAGTAGTATAGGGCCTAAATCTAACAAAAAGCAATATTTCTATAAAAAACTATAATTTTCACCATTTTTTAGCAGGTAGGATGGGCTATGCCCATGCTGATAAAAATCACATCGCGATCGCGATACCGATTGTTGTGCTTTGCTTCACTTGGCTAAAATGTTACAAATTTTACATTTTTTAGCATCTGAAAGTAAAAAAAAGCATTCCGTCAAAATCCCTTTGCTATTCTTATATTTTGACTTACCACTAAAAAATCTCATTCTCTTACTGTATTACTATTTTTATTAGATTTTGTTCATATTTACATCTTTCATTATTAACTTATTATTATTGCCAAAATATAACTAAAAAAACATAAGTTCTTGGAAACCAGTCATATATGTGCTAGAATCTTTAAATTAAAGGCATAAGGAATTTGCTATATAGTGTGCAACGTTTAAATAAAAAAAAATCGTAACACTTTAGGTCCGATGGGCTCTGCCCATGCTGATAAAAATAATATTGCGATAGCGATACCGATTATTACGCATTGCCCCAGATAGCTAAAATATTAAAAAAAAAACCAGTTATTTGGGGCTCCCTCAGAGAGATATTTATGAAAAAACCCGAGGATTCAGTTAAAATTATAAGAAAAACTTTGATGCTAATATCAGTTTTACTACTTTTATTGCTCATCGCATGTTCTATTAAAGCCTCATTTTGGGGTGCCGATAAAGCAACAGAGTTTTTCAATTCACCTCCGATGATCGCCTATTGGATAACCTTGACCGCGGTTTTTGCCTGTGGCCTTGTTTCTTTTAAAAGATTAATCACCAAACCTGGCCTGTTCCTGCTACATGCAGGCTGTGTACTGGTCCTTATTGGCTCAATGATTAATTCTAAAAAAGGGCATGAATTATTAAAAAATCCAAAGCCTGTCAAAACCACAATGTATATCCAGGAAGGTAGCTTCTCTCAGGAACTTTATGATGTCGGCGATGATATTTCTTCTCCGCATACCAAGCCGTTAAAAGAATTACCTTTTAGAATGGCATTAGATAATGTCTGGAACGAGTATTATCCTGCGGTTGGCACTATTGAAATTATGGCTACCGATAAAACTAAATGGGAAATCCCCGCAGAATATGGCAGGTCAATTGAAGTTGATACTGTACCGACTGACCCTGAAAAAAAATCGGAAAAATTAATAATTGAAGTTGGCCGTATCTATCAAAGCATGTCAAAAAGCTATTATACCCAAAAAAATATTGAAAGCCCGGAATCTGAAGGCCCACCAATGGCTGACATTATCATTACCCGTCCTGATGGCCAAAAGTTTATTGCTACCGTCAGACCCGCTTTTATGGCCGCTCAGTTTGATGATGATGGCCTGGCTTTTGTCTACAAAAATGCCGACCCGCTGGGTGTCAAAGAATATTATTCTGCGATTTCTATTCTTGATCCAGTTAAACATTGCCAAAATAATTTCAAACTGGAAGTCAATCATCCTATACATTATGGTGGATACTATTTCTATCAGGCCAGTGTTTTCCCTGAATTCAGGCCGAATTTCACCATCTTAACCGTCACCTCCGATTCCGGTGTCAATATCGTTTTCTACGGCTTTTATGCCCTTATCGCCGGGTCTTTCTGGCATTGTTGGCTTAGGCATCTAAAACCGGCTAAATTCCAGCAGGGGGGTGTAAATTGATTATTAAAGATTCACTACAAAGTTGTTATATATATATATGCATTGGCTTATACCTCCTTGCCTTTTTAAGTATGGTAATGTCGCATATTTTTTCAGAGAATAAAACTCCTCACAAAAAATTGTGTTTATCCGCTTATATCATATATGCCTTAGGTTTCGTCGCTTCAGTTATAAGTTTTCAATATCGTTGGAGCCAGGTTGGCCATCTTCCCATGAAAAATCTTTATGAAGTTTTCATAACTTTGGCGATGCTGTTGCCGGTTGTTACATTAATATCTAAAAAAATATTGAATGTTTCCTATGAAGCTTTGGATATGTTCTGGGCATTTTTAATTCTTATCCCGCCGGGTTTTATTGGTGGGACTTTTTCAGAACATTCCGCTCCACTGCGACCAGCCTTGCAAACATGGCTTTTTGCCCCTCATATTGGTGCTTATATGCTTTCTTATGTCATAATGTTCAAATCAGCAGGACCAGCTTGCAAAGGCTTATTTGTATCAAAAGAAAATTGCAAAAAAACTCAAAGAGACCTCTATTGCCTGGTTAGCTTTGGTTTTCCATTGCTTACCCTTGGCTTATTGCTCGGTGCCTGTTGGGGCCAGAAGGCCTGGGGTTCATACTGGAACTGGGATCCTAAAGAACTATGGTCCCTGGCCTCGTGGCTGATGTTCCTGGTATATTTCCATGTACGCTATATGAATGGCCTTAAATATCATCGAATCACCAGCCTGCTTGCTTTGCTGGGAACGGTACTGGTCATTATTACATTACTGTATGCCAATTTGTCAAAACTATTTCCCGGCCTCCACAGCTATGCCTGATCAGGTCCGATGGGCTCCGCCCATGCTGAAAACAATATAACAACGAGCGTCAACGCCTTAACAATACAACGGCGAGCGCCAGCGACCCGACTTTTGCCTTATGCCTGAATTAAAACAATGAATATATTTGTAACTGGAATAAATCATAAAACCGCTTTGGTTCAACAACGTCAGAGATTTGCCTTTAACGATGCGCAGATTCTCGAAGCTCTTATTGCCCTTAAGCATAACTTCAGTAGTTGCGAATTTGCAATTCTTTCTACTTGTAATCGTGTCGAAATATACTCGGTTATGCCTGCCGGCTCTGGACTTGATAGTAGCGATATCCTTGATTTCCTCAGTAAACTGTCGCTGTTACCATCTGAAAATGCTGACATGCTGTATTGCTATAACGGAGCCCAGGCCGTCAAGCATTTGCTTACTGTCACATCATCGCTGGATTCATTGGTTGTTGGCGAACCCCAAATCACTGCCCAGGTCCGTGATGCTTATCGTTTAGCATGTCAGGCTTGTACCAGTGGCAAAATTTTGCATCGCTTATTTCATTGTGCATTCACTACCGCTAAAGAAGTTTTTTCAATGACTTCTATTGCTCAAAGACGTGTCAGTGTTGCAGGCGTTGCTGTTCAACTTGCTAAAAATTTATTTGCCGATATCAAAGCTGCCCGAACCTTAATTATTGGTGCTGGAGAAATGGGTGAATTACTCGTAAGGCATTTACTCGACGCCAAGGCTACCGATATCACCGTGGTCAATCGCACCCAGACTCGCGCCAATAATTTGGCGGATAAATATAATATTGCTTCTGCCCCTATAGAACGATTAAATACGTTATTGAACAATGTTGATATTGTCATAGCCGCAGCGATGGCTGAAGAGCATCTTTTTGACAAAGAAACTCTGGTAAATCGTTCTAAAGGCAAACCCTTGCTTATTATTGATATTGCTGTACCATTGAATTTCGACCCGGATGTTGCCGACCTTAACGATGTTCATTTTCATTGTGTAGATGATTTAGCTCAGGTCGCCAAAGATAATATCGCCGCCCGTCAGGAAGATATCCAGGCTGCCAATGATATTATCAAAGACAATGTAGATAGTTTTATCGACTGGTTTGGCGTTTATGATATTGGTCCATTAATTGGCAAACTGCGAACAAGGTTCCATGATATTAGTAAACAGGAACTTGAAAAATTTTATAATGCTCAGGATAAACTCAGCAGTGATATTCATGGCCAGATTGATTCAGCCGTCGAACGTATCGTCAACCGTCTTTTGCATCGCCTGATAAACAATTTCCACGATCATGCTCGCTATACCAACACCGATAATGTCCGTAAACTCATCGAAGATATCATCCAGTATCCCGACCGCAATGTTTAGTTTGATGGTGGTTTTTTTATAAAATGTTAAAATAGGTAAGTACCCAAAGGGCACGGGACGACACTTTTTCGACGTTTTTTCCTCTTTTTTACCAGTTTTTGCGATATTTTATCACAATAGACCCCAGTTTTTTCACCCATTTTTCATGCTTTTTCCGCAAAATAGGGCGTCCCAGATGCCAGGTACGCCCATATTGTTTACTGAATTTTTTCCATTTGACAGGTGAAATGTCGTAGAAATTCCGGCTGATATGTGATTTTATAACCCGGTATTTTGTCGCGATCCTGCCATACTTTTTCGATTACTTCTATTAGATAATCAAAATGACTTTGGGTGTAAACTCGTCTGGGAAAAGCCAGTCTTACCAGTTCCATAGGAGATGCGGTTTCAACGCCATTTTCATCACGGCGGGCAAACATAACTGATCCCAACTCAACTGACCGTACCCCGCCTTCCAGGTAAAGGGCATTTACCAGGCCTATACCGGGATATTGCAAAGGTTCTATATGAGGGAGAAATGCTTTGGCATCCAGAAAAATCGCATGGCCACCCACGGGTCTTACGATTGGAATTCCTTTTTTGGTTAGCTTGTCACCGATATATTTAATAGTAGCATGGCGATAAACCTGATAATCATATTCCAGAGCTTCCATAAGACCCACAGCGATAACTTCCAGGTCACGACCAGCCAATCCGCCATAAGTTGGGAATCCTTCACGCAAAATAAGCATATTGCGGAACTGATGGGACCATTTTTCATTATTACAAATCAAAAAACCACCAATATTTGCTAATCCATCTTTTTTACAACTCATAGTTGCACCGTCGGCATAGCTGAATATTTCCTGAGCGATTTCAAGTAATGTTTTATCCTGATAGCCATCTTCGCGTTGTTTGATGAAATAAGCATTTTCAGCAAATCGGCAGGCATCAATCATAAATGGGATATTATTTTTAGCTAAAACTTCTTTAACCGCACGGATATTAGCCATCGATACAGGTTGTCCACCCCCGGTATTGTTGGTAACGGTTATCATGCCAAATGGTATGCGACCCGGGCCATATTCTGCGATACACTTTTCGAGCTTAGCTATATCAATATTACCCTTAAAAGGAGACTCATCAGCTGGGTCAAGCCCTGCATCGCAAACCAGATCAATTGCATAAGCACCTGCAAATTCAAGGTTTGCGCGGGTAGTATCAAAATGATTGTTGTTAGGAATCACATCACCTTTTTTGATTATGCAGGTGGCTAAAATGCTTTCAGCGGCCCGGCCCTGATGGGTAGGGAAGATATATTTAATGCCAGTTATATTTTTAACAACGGCTTCAAATTTTTTCCATGATTTGCTGCCAGCATAGCTTTCATCGCCCAGCATAAGCGCTGCCCATTGCTGAGCGGACATCGCTCCGGTTCCGCTGTCAGTTAGCAAGTCGATGCAGCAATCTTCGGCATCAAGCAGAAAAACATTATTGTTAGCCTTAGCTAGTGCTTTTTTACGCTCTGGGGCAGTGGTCAGCTTTAGTGGTTCGGTCATTTTGATTCTAAAAGGTTCGATTATGGTACGCATTTGTATTCCTTATAATATAATTTATATTGAGGGATGGATTATAGGTGTGATTTGGGAAATGTCAAATAAATTTACTGTAATGCTTGGTAGAAGCGGCGTGGCGGGTGTTTCTATTTATAATATTTTATATTATGTATTTATGTAGAGATGCGCATAAAAAAACCTGAGCTTTAATAAAGTTCAGGTTAACTGGGGAACAGGGACTCGAACCCCGACTAAGTGATCCAGAGACACTTGTGCTACCATTACACTATTCCCCAATAGTCAATGCCTACAGCTAATAGCTGCAAATCATTCGAGACAGATAATATATCGTCATTTTCAATTATTTCAAGCTTAAAAATGAAAAAAGTAATCCATTTTTCAGAAGGATATTTCTTAAAATGGCAAGGTAATTTGTTTATTGTGTTTGTGACCTGTCGATACTATACTAACAAGGTAAACCTTTTACTCTTATTGAGGATGTGCTATGAAAGACAGATTTATGGATTTATGGCAGAGGGTTGGCGGTAATTCTAATGGCAACAGTGAGTATGACAGAATCCTGGCAGCTTATCAGGAAAATGACAGGCATTATCACAATCTTGCACATATCGAGAAATGTTTAACTGAGCTTGACGAAGTAAGTGTTGATGAATGGGTGGACGAAATTGAATTTGCTATCTGGTATCACGATATGATTTATGATACTACTGATACTGATAATGAATATCAAAGTGCGCTGCTGGCAAAAGAAGTTTGCCACAATGGGGGGATTAGCAGTGGTTTTGCTAATATTGTAGCCCAGTTAATAATGGCTACCAGTCATCGAACTGTGGCCAAATCACAAGCGGAAAAAATTATTCGTGATATTGATTTAGTTATTTTAGCTTCCCGGCAACAGCAGTATGATGACTATGCAGAAAATATACGCAGGGAGTATGAGATTTACTCAGATCAGGAATATCGGCAGGGCAGGATGAATGTTCTAAGATATTTTTTGGCCCAGGAACGGATTTATTTGACAGATGATTTTTACGGCAAGTATGAAACAATAGCACGGGCTAATATAGAACGGGAGATAGAACAGCTTATCCTGAGGAGCTAGGATTTTCAGAAATTAATGTTTGTTTTAAGTCAGGGTTTTGAAAATTAAATCCGGCAGCCAGAAGTTTTTCTGGGTAAACTTGTTGACTAGCCAGAAACAGCTCATTGGCTTTTTGGCCAAACAATATTTTTAAAATGAAAGCTGGCAAAGGAAGCCAACAGGGTTTTTTGAGTACCGAAGCTATTGTTTGGCAAAATTGCTGATTTTTAACTGGTTGGGGGCTGGTGAGGTTATAAACACCATTGTATTCGGTATTTTCAATTAAAAACCTGATTGCTGAAATTTCATCATTTAAGCTGATCCATGCCATCCATTGTTTGCCAGAAGCCCATTGGCCACCAAGGTAGAACTTAAAAGGAAATAGCATTTTGGGCAGGGCACCACCGCTTAGGGCCAGAGTTATTCCAGTGCGTATAGTAATTACGCGCAGGCCCAAAGATTCAAATTCACTGGCAAAATTTTCTATTTTCCCAGCAACATCAGCTAAGAAGCCCTGTCCTGGTGGGGATTGTTCATTGAGTTTTTCATCATTTCGATTGCCATAATAGCCAATTGCTGAAGCCAGAATAATTGCTTTGGGTTTAGCATGTGATTGGACAATTGCCTGTTTGAGGATTTTGTAAGAATCGACACGGCTGTTGATAATCCTGGCTTTGAAGTTTTTGGACCATATGCCTGAGGCTATGTTGGTTCCGGCAAGGTTTACGATGGCATCGGCATTTTCGATATGTTTTTCCCAGCCATCAAGTTTTTCCGGGTTCCATTTTATGATTTGGATATTGTTATTAAGGAGGTTTTCTGTCTGGTCGGGATTTCTGGTAAGGGCGATGACTTGATGGTCATGGCTCAGACTATTGCATAGGGCCTGACCTATAAATCCGGTTGCTCCGGTTATGATTATTTTCATGCGGTTAATTCCTTAATTAATAATGTATTATAGGCATCAGGTTTCAAGAAAGCTAATGAATTAAAGTTGGCAGTTAATATGACTGAGTGGGTTAGTTTTTGATAAATTGGTTAGATTTTAGTTATATATTACTCCGGCAATTAAATAGATGAAAGTTTTGTATTTTTATGCTATAATGTTGCGATGGAAACACGAGATGC
>JAEIOG010000164.1 GCA_016342495.1 Phycisphaerae bacterium | reverse complement strand
ACATCGGCCCTTTTTAACAGGCGCTACACTTTTAAACCGACCCGACATGCGCTGCACTTTTTCGCCGGCGTTTACACTTTAGTTAAAGATTCAAAGGTAATGTCTTCGCAAGATTTTAGTGAGATGGTTAAGATTGGCAAATCAGTTGTTGGTATTCAAAATGCCAGTCAGGACCCAGATGAACCTAATCCCAGTCCCTTTAGTCCAAGTTATAAAGAATATCCCGGTTCAGGTTCAAGAAGTGGTTGTAGTAGCTGTCAGCAGGGAGGTAGTTCTCCTAATAGATTGACTTATAAAGGGATGGAATTTACAGCCAGCTCCAAAGAATCCAATGCCTTAGGCAATAGTTGTGTCAACAGTGGTTCAGATATCTCAATTAATATTTCCGGAAGATACAGAAAAGTAAGTTCACTGAAAGGCTGGACGATAGGATCAAGTCAAGAGCAAACACGGGATGCAACACCCACTGCGGTAACAGCCACAAAGGTTACAGATCCATTAGGCAAGGAATATTATTATCACATACCTTATGATGCAAGTTCAAAAGCTATGTTATGCAAGGTGATTTATACCGCCGGTTCAACGAATAAGACAATTACATATAATTATGATTCGAGTAATCCTGACACATTATTGAGTCAGCAAAATGGCAGTGATAAAATAGAATATAATTATGATCTAAGTGGTGTACTTGATGAGGCAGGGATTTTGCCAAATGGAGATTCTGCTTATTCCAGAAAAATATCTCTTACTTATAACGCTGACAAAAAACTTGAAAGTTTAACCTGTTCTTCATGTGGGACTTCAGAACGTGATTATACTTATACTGATTCCGAGAGAATATATTGGGATGCTGGTAATACCCAGACTGTCCCGGCAAAACAATATCTTCAATCAGTAAAGAATTCATCAGGCAATACTCTTGCTTATTATACATATTCTTATGATGATCTTTATAGCCTTAAACGAGGCGATTATCCAAATGATAAGTTCATCACTAAATATGTTTATCACACAACATATACCACTCGCAAAGATTATGTAAATGGCACCTATTATCTGGCAACACGTTATAATTATACCGATTATGATACCGATAGAACAATAACTTCAATAGTTCGTTATCATGATCTTCAGAGTGCAACAGGTGAAGCCTTTACCGGGACATCATCTACCACTTCATACAGTTATGATGATGTAGATGGAACTGTCCGTGATTATGATTATGACAATGCTGATCTGGATGATGACCCTGATACTGGAGAAGACAGTATTGCCTGGCAAATCACAACATTGCCATCTGGTATTAAATTGATCAAGGAATATGATGTGGATACAGGTCAACTGGTTCGCAATCTCAAACAGAGTAATGATGCTACACCTGTAACAATCACCCTGGGAGAATATCTTTATACAGAACACACATCAGGTTCTGATTCGCGTTATCTTTTAGATATACAAACTAATAAATTTGGTGGCGAAACTGATTATACTTATGATACGACGACATTAAAACAGGTGAAAGTTCAAAGTCCGTTGCCGACAACAGGTGTCAGTGTTCCAACGACTCGTCCCGATAGCCGCACTGAATATGATTCGACAGTAACCAATAGAGTTAAATATCAATATCATAAAACTCCTTCGGGCAGTTGGTTGGGATCAGAATATATTTATGATGACTATGGAAATTTGACCATGCTTATTAATGATGTGGTCTTTACTTTGACCAGTGATGTTGTTTCCAGTTGGGACTATACTGATTCTACTGCCACCGAGTATACTTTTGATGATTATGGCCAGCAGAAAGAAACAGCAACTGTTTTAGTTAATGCGACTACCGGAGCTAAGATAACTGGCAGTAAAATCAATATCCGCAAAACAATTTATAATGATGAAGGTGTGGTAATTGGCCGGGCATCTTTGTTAGATGACAGTACAGTGATTTCGGCAACCAAATATTCTTATGATAATGAAGGTCGTTTGGTTATAGAAAGTGTATTGGATGTAGATGATACGATTACATTAGCTTCATTGCAAACAGATCTTGATTTAGCTTTGAAGGTTGATAGTGACAAGGTTTGTGATGATGACGATACTGATGGAATAGCTGATGCTGTTGATTTAACCAATCATTGGGTGCATACCATCCATGTCTTTGATACCTTTAATAAAACTTATACAATAGCTGATGCTGATGAAGAAACAGGAACCTCCAATGTCTGTCTGAAGACTCAATATAAATATAATCTTCAAGATCAGATTGTAGCTGTAATTTCCCCAAGTGGAAATGTTGCCGGCACTATCCGTAATGGTAGGGGGCAGGTAAAATACCAAATTCAAAGTAATGACGATATTGTTACTGCTGGTGGCGATGATATTGATGATTCAATTGCTGATTGGTATTCGGGTACTTTTGCTACAGGTGAAATTGTCACGCAATATTTCTATACCGCCGATGGTGACTTGGATTATAAACTTGAACCTCATCCAGATGGTTCAACTAGCAAAGTCAAAACTATTTATGGCTATGACGGCTTTGGGCGTTTAACTGATACTCACAAAGAAGTGCAGTAAGTCCTTGATTTTAAAATAATTTGACAAATAATTCTGTTAGCTGCTATTGCTGACATAAAATAAAAATGAGGTATAAAAATGAGTGCTAAAATTAGATATTCCGGAAAAGTATTATTTATTACTTTGATAACATTGGGTATTGCCTTGCCTTTATCGATAGTTGTGGCATTGATAGGCTGTCGTCCAGAAGCTTCTAAAAAATCAGAGGTGGATAGTGAGCCTGTTATCATTGAGGCTATAGAGCCTGAGCTGAAAACAGAAGAGTTGGCAATATCTAATACAAAAGAAAATATTGAGATTCCACCATTGGCACCGCCAAGCTCTAGTCCAGAAACAGATAATATTGATGAAGGTGATCTGTGGACTGAAAATATTTATGATTCCACCACTGGAGCTTTAACTGATGCCAAACAATATATTTATGAAGTTTCTGGGTCTAATAAAGTTCCTGTCTGTGTTTCATGGGAAAAACGGGAATATGACCAGGCTGGCCGTGTATGGCGAACTCGAAAATTAGCTGATCCAACCACCACGACACCTGGAACTATCAGTAATGATGATATGGTTACCTTGATTCAATATGATATGAATGGCAATGTCTTGAAAAAAGCGGTAAAAGGTGTTGGCATCACTTCACATGAAGCCATAACTACTAGTGATATTGTTACGGTAAATAAATATCATGATGATGGCAAACTGGATTTTACCATTGATCCAGAACTAAACACCACTGGCTATGTTTATGATAGTTATGGCAGAAGCACCGAAGTTTATCGTCAGGTATTTGCAGGCACAACAGCACCTTCCAATGATGAAACCGGGATTGATTCGTATACCTATACAACTTATGATGATGAGCATAGCACCGGTACATTAGATAGTAGAATTATCACAGAGTTGAATGAATATGTTGATCCTGGCTATAGTTTAGTGGTTTTGGCTTTATTGTCTAAGACATCATACGATGATGTCAGCCGGGTTGAAAGATCAATAGTAATAACTGGTGAAGTTGATACTGTTGATTCTTATGCAGTAAATACTGAGCCAACTTATGACAGTCGAGGTCGCACAATAAGAACTCTGGTATATCAGGATGAAGATACACCAACTGTTACAACTGATGATGTTGAATTAAGTAAAACTGTGACAATTTATGATAACCTTGGCAGGGTCACACGGCAGGCAACTTTTGCAAACCCAACCGATTCAGCAATAGCTGAAGAAATAGATAGAGTTGTTGATTATGAATATTTTGATGATGATACTGAAGGGCATCATGGTATGCTCGAACAGATAATTACTTATAATAATAATTCAGATCATCCGATTAAAACTGATTATTATTATGATGATTTTGATCGTCAGAAATATACAGCTTCAACCAGTGCAAATTGCAGTTACACCAGTAGCAATTGTACTTGCAGCTATACTTCTTATGCTGGCATTAATTATAATGCTGCAGGCCAGGTCAGTGACCGATGGGCAATTGATCTAAATGAAACCGGTGGTGATAATGTCACAGTAATTGCAGATATGGAATATGATAAATATGGCCATGTAATTACTCAACGGCAAATCCCAGTTGATTCCACTGCCGTTGACACTATTGATCCAGAAGATATAGATCATCCAGATGATCTGAATAATTATGTCACGCTGCCAGCCCACAATGCCACCGGAGATGCTCTTTGTCTTGTAACCGAATTTGAATATGATGGCCTGGGGCGTTTATGTGAAGTTAAAGATCCGATTTGTGTTGATACCACCGCTACAACAGATGGCAGCACAACCAGCCATACTTATGCAGGTAATTTTGGGCTCAAGAGTAAAATAGAAATCTTGCAGGCTAATACTACAACTGTAATGCAGCGGACAGATTTTGATTATGACAGACTTGGTCGTCAGGAATATATCACAGGTTATGCTAATTATGCTACAGCTCCAACGGTTAAGCAAACTACTAAATATGTTTATGATGATTTAAGTCGTATAACCCAGGTTGTTTATCCTAAGCAAAGTGCGGGTCAAAGTACCGCCGAAAATGTGGGCTATAATTATAACAGTTTAAGTAAAGTTGTCAAAAGAACAGATCAAAATGGCATCGTTACAGGTTACAGATACGATATACGCGGTAATTTGTTAATAAAATCAGCCTGGGATTGGGTTACTATAGATTCAACTCTTATTAGCTCTCAGGAAACTTTCCGCTATGATGCAATGGGGAGAATGACAAGTGCTACTCGTATTGATGACACTAGTGGTAATGCCAGTTATGTCGCTGGCCATGATACTGGTTTTGATGTTAGCGGAGGTGATACCGAAATATCTAGTACAGCCTTTGATTATACTGATACCACTAATGGCGATCATTATATCGTTGGTCCTCGCAGTGTAACCGATAAATATTTTGGCAGCACTTCTACCGAAAATACCTCAAGCTATCTTTATGACCAGCAAGGTAGTGTCACTCAGATAAGATATCCAGCTACATCTTCTAATGTTGATATTGATTTCAGTCGAGACAGCCGGGGCAGAATCGATGTCGTAAGTCAAGGTTCCACAGATTTTGTTGATTATTCTTATGTAGGCTCAAATGTAGCAACTCGCACCTATCCAGAAGATTCCATGTCTGCTAATATGGTTCCTGTTGTTCAGCAATATACCTATAATAATTTCGGGCAAATAGCTGGTATTACAGGTTTTATTGATACCGACAGTGATGGCGTTTTTGATACTGGTGAAACAGCTAAAACTGAATTTACTTATCTTTATGATAAAAACAGCAATATTACCGATAAAGAATTCGGCCACAGGTCAAGTGATCCAGATAATATCTATATTTATGATGATCTAAATCGTTTAACAGGCACGACTTATCACGATTCTACTTCTGATAGCTTTACCATGGATGATCTAGGTAATCGTGATAGTGCAACTAATCGCGGGGAATCCGCCAAAACTTATGCTATCGATTCGATTACCAATCGATATGATGATAATGCTTCCGACAATATTTATCTTGCCTACGATGATGCAGGGAATACTACCACCGATCAGGATGGTTATCTGTATACCTGGGATTATGAAAATCGCATAGTTAATATTAAAGATAGTAGTGACAATGATGTCGTGTATTATACTTACGATGCATTAGGAAGGCGTATAAGAAAAATTGATATGCCTGGCCATTCAACACTTGAATCTACTACTTTGTACTGGTATAATAATAATTGGCAGGTGTTAGCCGAGACTGATGGGGCTGATAGTCTTGAACGGATATTCCTGTATGGAAACTATATTGATGAAGTTTTAATTCATCAGGAAGTGGCCAACAGTTATCAGCTTTATTATCAGTTGCAGGATCATTTGTATAGCAGTGTCGCTCTTTTAGATCAGAATAATACGGTTGTCCAGCGGGTCGAATATGATTCCTATGGCAAGCCATCGAAATTAAATGACAATTTTACTACTTTCAGTGGTGCTGATACAGGTAATCCTTATTGTTTCACCGGTAGAAGAGTTGATGTGCTTGATGGCGAGGATAAGGTTTTGCAGTATAGTCGTAATCGGTATCTGGATTATGTAACCGGCCGCTGGCTGAGCCATGATCCGTTGGGCTTTATTGATGGCTTAAATATGTATCAGTATGTATTGAGTGTGCCAACTATTTATCTAGATCCGTTAGGTTTACAGTTTTGCGTTACTGTCATGCTTGAGTTTGAAGTAGCGCCTTATAGACCGTTAACAATGCCGAGGCCAGTTATAAGGCCATTGCCGCTCACAAGGCCTCATATAGGCACTCCCCCAAGCTTAGTGAGACCAGTTCCTTTTATTAATGTTCCGAGAGTGTGCTCTAAACCTAAGCCAGTAGCTATTCCTAAAGAAGGTATTAAGTCTGGTGAAAAAGGCAATTATGGGGATTGCACAAAAGCCCAGCATCGTAGTATGCAAAATATGGTAAATCTTAAATGTAAGGGATCAGGGCCTTTGGCGTGTGATTATCGCATGGGGCCGGGGCAATTAAATGAGCAGCGTGATAAGCTTCGGGCATGCAAAGACGCACGGAGTGAAATTAATAATATTTGCTTTGGTGGTGGCAATCCTGGGCATGCAATAGCTGTTGATAATATGGTTGCGGCAATAGCTAAATGTAATGATTATTTATCGGGCTTCAAAACAAATAAAACTTGCACAATAAATTCAGGGGAAAATCCGGCAGACAATAAACCTACACCTCCTCCAGGTTTAAGTTGCCCTTCTGGCTTTGAACCTTACCGAGTCCAATCTGGTGATTCATGTGGCAAGTTATGTAGGGGGCTTTACGGTGCTGCATATCTGGAATGTGAGTCAACCTGTGTGGAAAATATTATGAAATCAGACGGTGGTGGTAGAGGTGGGAAGTATGGTAATATGCATCCAAATGATTGGACTTGTAAACCCAAATAATATTGCATATAAATAAGACTTGCTGGAGCAATGCAAGGAGGAGTTTCCTTCTTGTATTGCCCTTTTTTAAACAAATATATGAATATGTGATTAAACTGCTATTCGAGTTGGTAAATTATGGAAGTATATAGAGCAAAATATGTTATAGAGCTTATACATGAAGCATTTGGTGATTTAAAGTATCCAGGTACTGGGTGTATTAAGGCAAAATATGCTGATGAGTCTGAAATAGATGAGTTTTATTATAGAAATAAGGTATGGCAGAAGATAACAATAAATGATATAAACAATAGATATTTTGAACTACCTTTTCTGGCACCTGGCGGCTTACGCTTTTTTTTACCAGCATTTATTGTTAATGGCATTAATTATACATATGATGTTCCTTTGTTTTGCCTTTTATCAAGACTAACAGCACCAAGGAATTCTGAGTCAAAAGAATATGTAGAGTTTCAAAATTATTTTAGAGGTTATGATGTGCAGCAAATGAATGCAATACGGTATTTTCTTAATTATATTTTATTAGTTTTTGGAGAGTATCGCAAAGAGACGCAAGAAGCTTTGGACAGCTATTGGGATGAGGCGGTAATAAGACATTGGAAGAATCTTTTTTTATAGCCAAGGATTGTCTTATGCAATAATTTGTGTCACAAAGATAAGTGAAGTTCTTGGTGCAGGGAATTGTATCTTATCGAATTCACAGATCATTGATATTTTGGCCCTCCGTCGTTGGCTGACAGGAGCGAACGACAAATCGCGATAACACTGCATTGGTAAAGAGCTATTGTAGTGAGCGGTTATGGAAAAGGCATGGCAAGACCATGTCAGATGAGCTATCAGGAGACGAACAAAAGTGAATCATACGATGAGGCGTCGAGACTAGTCCATGGTGTCAAAAGCAGAATTCATATTTTTTCTGTTATCAGTTCGGGCGTTACCTGTGTCCGGCCAAGATGGCATTCGGCGTAAAGTGTGGCGTTGCCTAATAGCAGGGTTCTGTGAGGAACGTGAGAACCTGTCGTCTGGATGTCAAGGAAGAAGACAAGTAGTTACAGCTATAAGTCCAGAGTACCGATGCCAGGCACAGGGGATGGAGTCAATTAAGCCAGGGCATAAATTACCGTGAAAAATGACTATCATAATTATAAATTTACCGCATGTATAATCATGTTGCTGGTTTTGGCAGGATGTGGCTCAAAAGCTTAGATTCATCAAATATGTCTGCCTCTCTATATGCAAAACCTTGCTCGGATAGAAAATACTTATGGCATTAAGTTCAGTTATAATGATTTTGCTAAGCCTAGCTGGGATTCTCTAAAATGTGACGATCTAACTGAAACTGATTTGCCTCGTCTGAAAGAATATATAACCCTTTTTTCTTCTGAATTTTCAAAATACCCACCAGCTTTTGTTGTTAAAACAGGTTTGAAACAAATATGTTTTTGTAAGAATCTGGAAGTTGGCAGGCAGTATCGAGCTGCAATTCCGGATTATTATACAGAAACCCTTTATTATGATATTTACCGTGGCCATACGCAAAATGATTATCATGCCGATGTGATCCATCATGAATATTATCACATGATCGAGCAGCAGCTCAATGGCGATGCATATTATAAAGACCCAGCCTGGGCCAGACTAAATGACCCGGACTTTAAGTATGGCAGTGGTGGGGCTGCGGCTCAGAATGTTACCGATGTTGGTGTTTATAATCATCCCATGCAAGGCTTTGCATCGCTATATGCCGCAACTGGCTTGGAAGAAGATAAGGCGGTGATTTTTGCCTGTTTAATGGTAGCTAAAAACCATAAAAAAATAATGCAATGGTCCCAAAAAGATACAATTCTCGCTACCAAAATCAAATATATGAAAGACTTCCTCAACCATATCTGTCCGGAAATTAATGATGATTTTTGGGGCGAGCTAAGTGATGAAAAATTTTGGTGGTTAAATACGAACCAATAATGCCCTGGAGCGGGTGATGAAAGAAATTCGCAGACGCACGCGAGTAGTGGGAAGCTTCCTGATG
>JAEIOG010000163.1 GCA_016342495.1 Phycisphaerae bacterium | reverse complement strand
TAACTACAGTGTAACTCATATCCCGCTATTTTGAAATATTTAGTTTTAGCCCCACCTCATATGGGATGGCTGTGTAACCGTTAATATATTTTAAAATTCTATGGGGGAATAAAAATGTTCAAAAATATGACTATTGGAAAAAAACTGGCTTTTGGATTTGCCGTCGTACTCCTGGTACTTACTTGTATCGCTACCATGTCGTTTACAGGTGTAGGTGAAATTGTCAATGATGCCGAAGAAGTAATCTATGGCAATGAACTGGATGCTGTTATGACCCAAAAAGAAGTCGACCATCTAAACTGGGCATCGCAAGTCAATGCTTTATTAACCGATAAAAATATTACCGAACTGAATGTCCAAACCGATGATCACGAGTGTGGCTTTGGCAAATGGCTTTTTAGCGAACAACGCAAGGAAGCTGAAAAACGAATCCCGGAATTAGCTGATCTTCTCAAAAAAATCGAAGAACCACATAAGCATCTGCATGATTCTGCAATTGAAATTGATAATGAATTCCAACCTACTCATGGCGACCTTGCCACTCAGTTGGCATCCAGACTATCTGACCACCTTAAATGGATAAACACTGTCAGTGGCACTCTCTCTGGCGAACTGGGCGGACTGGCCAGTTACCAAAACTCCACCAAAAATGCCGTCGACCAGACCATTACTGTACTGCAGGGCATTGATCAAAATACCAGTTTGGGTGACACCAGTGCACGCCAGAAAATCGCCAAAGCAACGCTTCGTAGTTTACGCTATGGCCAAAATAAAAACGACTATATGTTTATTATAGATTCAGACTGTAAATGTATTCTGCATCCATTCAATCCCGAACTGGAAGGCAAAGATCTTTCCGCTACAAAAGATACTAATGGGAAAACACTCTTTTCTGAAATGAAAAATATAGCGGTCAATAACCAAAATGGTTTTGTTACTTATTATTGGCAATTACCAAATTCTAATCAGATCGCACCAAAGCTGTCCTATGTTCAAATTTATAAACCATGGAACTGGATTGTCGGAACCGGTGTTTTCCTTGACCACACCGATACCCATCTGGTCGCCAGAGTCAAAGATTTTGCGGCCAATAAACCTTTCAAAATTAGTGTCCAAACCGATCCTGATCTATGTGCTTTTGGCAAATTTCTCAATGACCCAGAAACCCTAGCATTATGCAAAGAAATCCCCGAATTAAAAACTATTCTGGATCAATGCCGTCAACCTCACAATCAACTTCATCAATCAGCCCTAACCATAGAAAAACATATTACCGAATTAAATACCGATCAGGCTGTCAAAGTTTTCGAAGATGAATCAATGACTGCTATGGAAAAAGTTGGTAATTTACTCGAACAAGCTATCGCACTTGAAAATAAAAATATTGCCGCAACTGAAAAAGCGAATCATATTTATGCCAATAAAACGACAGCTAACCTTAAAATAGTTCAGGAACTGCTCGGCAAAGTTCGAAACACCGTCAAAGATAATATCATGACACAGGACACTATGCTTAATGCCGCAAAAAATACCAAACGCAATGTTAGCATTTCCGGAATTGTCGGAATTCTCGCTGGTATCGCCCTGGCGTTCTTTATCGCCCGGGGTATTACTTCTGTTCTTAAGAAAATTATGGAAGAACTATCCAATGGTTCCGAACAGGTCTCAGCTGCCGCTTCTCAAGTTTCTGCTTCTTCCCAATCACTTGCTGAAGGTGCTTCCGAACAGGCCGCTGGCCTGGAAGAAACATCCTCATCACTTGAAGAGATGGCTACCATGACCCGGCAAAATTCAGATAATGCCCAACAGGCTAACAGCCTCGCTTGTGATGCCGATACCGCCTCGCAAAATGGCACTGAATCAATGTCTAAAATGAGCGACGCCATCAATGAAATACAAAGAAGCTCAGAAGAAACTTCAAAAATCATCAAAGTAATTGATGAAATTGCTTTCCAAACCAATCTGCTTGCCCTAAATGCCGCTGTCGAAGCCGCCCGCGCTGGCGAAGCCGGAAAAGGCTTTGCCGTGGTCGCCGAAGAAGTTCGCAACTTGGCTATGCGATCAGCTGAAGCTGCAAAAAACACTTCTGCAATGATCGCTGAATCTGTCAGCAATGCTTCCAATGGCGTGGAAATCAGCAATGAAGTTGCGATGGCACTCGAAGAAATCACTTCCTCTGTCCAGAAAGTAAATTCCTTAATTAGCGAAATTTCCTCAGCATCACAGGAACAAACCCAAGGCATCGATCAGGTCAATACCGCTATGAGCCAAATGGATCAGGTCACCCAGCAAAACGCTGCTAATGCCGAAGAGTCCGCCTCAGCCGCCGAAGAACTAAATGCTCAGGCTGAACAGATGAACACTGTCATCAACCAGTTGGCAATCATCATTGGTGGCGCAAACTCTACCCATCCAAACTCCAAAACTAAATCATTGACCAAATCTAACCAGACCTTCCACCAGATTGCTTCTGGCTCACAAACTGTTGGTAAAAAATCTCAAACAGCCAAAGCCACACAAACAACTACACCCTTAGATGATAATGACTTCTCCGAATTCTAAGCAAGACTTATAAATTAAAACAGGCAGCGAACAAGTTGTGATTCGTTGCCTGTTTTTATAACATCATTACGGCTTAATAAACCGCCACTTCACATTATCGCCCGCCCAGCTCGCACTGCCCATAATTATCGAACTGTCGCCATCCTGGTAATGCATCCTTTTGCCGCTGGCCTTGTGACTGATATAATACCACCCATATCTCTCATGGATCAATTCCCACTGTACAGCTTCGCCAGTTTCACCAGCACCAACCATATGCAGTTGGCCATCCACATATCCCAGCTTCGTACCAAAGCCACGACTGACAATATTATAAGCACCATTACCTGCATCTACCAGTTTCCATTGCACCCACGAACCCATACTCGTAATCGGATTCATTCCCAAGGAACTTCCTCCCGATGTCCGCAAACGGTCAAGACTGCTCTTGTGATTTATAAAATACCATTCTCCTTCATCTGGCCCATCAATATCACCGTCCCAGCTCTTATACATCTTACCTAACTCTGTCAGCGTCACACCATCAGACTTTATCAATGCCGAGCTGCCCAAAGCATTACTGTTTTCCCCAGCCGAAAACCAAGCAAACCTTTTAACATAATCCAGACTTTCCAATCGCCACAAAACCTCTGCCAAAAATGTATACACTTCTTCCGGATCATGTTTATTAGGCACCGTATCACTGGCATTCCAATCAGCGGCGGCAAATTCCGTTATCCATATATCACGACCATACAAATTATATGTCGTCTGCAATTTATTTATCAAAGCATCGGCGCTGACTCCGCCATAATTATGAAACCCAACATAATCCACCCGATAGCCTAACCGATCCGCTTCATCCATAAATTCCTGCATCCAGTCATTAGTCGAACTCACCGTCCCCGGCGAAACCAAAGGCAACTCCGCATCCATCAACATCGGCCATGCCGCAATCGCCTGAGCTACGGTCATGTTCGCCTGCTTTTCGCCATCAGGTTCATTAAACGCCAGCAAATAATTCGCCAATCCCCATTTTTTCAAATTTGCAATATTAGCAGGAAAAGTTCCATAATTCCATTTACCCCATTGCATCGGCACAAATTCCGAATCTTCTACAATCTCCGTCAGACCTGTTCCCAAACCCCAATTATAACTCCACTGACAATCCAGCAAACCCATCTTCGAATTATTCGTGGTGGCATATCCCTTCTTCGGCGATTGCTTACGATATTTTTTATCACTCAGTTCCGCCACATCATTGGCCCACAACACCCGACTATATATTTTAATATCATCAAAACACCCACCCAAAAATTTCCCATCTTCTAAATCCATCGAACCAACCAGCAATCTCCCCAACCCACCTTTAGCACCGGTTGGGCCAACTGCCATCGCTTCTTCCACACCATCAACATAAAGTCGAATATTGCCATTAGCACTATTGCGCACAACAGCTATATGATGCCAATGCCCGTCATTGATATCACTAACCGATTTAATCGTTACATCCCCACTAACCGTTCCAATCCCGAAAGCCGCTTTATATCCTACCAGCGAAATCCCATAATCATCTTGTTCGCTGCTGCCGAACACATCCAGAATCCCTTTGCCAACCCGCCAGCTTTCCCCATCATCTGCGGTATTAGTCGTCCGCACCCAAATCGACAAAGTAAAATCATTTCGCAATAAACCCGGCAACTCCAGATATTCCCCCAGCCGGTCACTACCTATCTGGGCATCCAGCCTCATCCCAAAATCACCATCATTAACTTCAACCCAATCAATTTCCTCGGCATTATGAATCACGCATCCCCACCCAGAAACCACATCATAACTAGCCGCACCGCTTCCCTCATCCAATGGCCAATACCCAACCAGACCGGTTTCCACATCACCCATCCAGTTATTCATCAAATAAATAAAATCTTCTGCCCCAACCATACCGCTTCGGTCATGGTCGGCCCCCCCGCACCAGCTATTACCCGAATTGCAACCGCTCAGCCAATATCGTGACATATTACTGTAATCGTCAAGATCAATATAATTCTGCTCAATCGCACCAACTGGTACAACCAAAAAAACAAACAACAAAACCGTGGTGGCTATTTTCTCCATCATATTTTTCCTTTGCATAATATAATTCTTCCATACATTATACAAAACCCAACCAAAAAATCCAAACACATAAATATTCGATCAAATAGCTCGAGCTTCCGGCTTGTGATTTAAACTCTCAATATATAAAATACCATTCCTACAATAATATTCTATCTCGCAGCAATACCACAACTTTTCACTCTTCACCTTTCTCCGCTAACTTTTCCAAATAAAACTCCACCAGCTTCTTCTGATACTCCCGATCCAAAAATGCACAAGTATGCCCCCCGTCTTCAATCAACCACAATTCCTTCGGCTCGTTGGCCATCTCATACAATCTCTCGCTATGATAAGATTCCACCACCTTATCATCGGTACCATGCACAAAAACCACCGGACAATGAATCTGACCAATATATTCGCTGGCACTATAATCATTATCAATAGCTCTTCTGCTCAACCAGCCTTTGCCCCAACCCAATACGGGCATCGCCCCGACCTTATCTTCCACCACGGCTTGATAACTTGAAAATGTCGATTCAATCGCAATCGCTTTAACCTTGGAAAACTTTGCGCATGCCGCTATCGCCTGATTGCCTCCCAATGATTGACCCAGCACCACCACCTTATTACCATCCACATCCCCGCGACCAAAAACATATTCCATCGCTGCGACACTATCCTGATACAAACCTTCCTTCTTTGGCTTACCTTCACTTCTGCCATAACCACGATAGTCAAAAACAAAAACATTAAACCCTTCCTTAACCAGCCAACCTACAAAATCAAAATGACTCGTCATATTCTGGGCATTACCATGAAATTGCACCACTGTCCCCAACGCCTCTTCCCGCTGCGCTGGCACAAACCACCCGCTCAACTCCGTACCATCACCACTGCTGAAAACAACATCCTCAAACCCCATCCCCTCATCTGTTGGCAACCCATAGACCTCGCTGTCCGGAAAATAAAACATCCGCTCCACACATCCACTCAACAACATAATAAACCCCGCCACCATAAACAAACCCAATAAACCCAACACCCGTAAAACACTAAACTTCTTTTTCTTCTTAATTTCTTTTTCCATTTACTTTTTATTTCCCTTCAAAACTTCTTCAAAAAAATCTACCAATTTATTTTGATATTGTTTACTGCCAAAAGCATCAATATGGCGTCCACCTTTATTTATCCATATTTGTTTTGGTTTATTAGCCAGGCCATAAAGCTTTTTGCTATGTGACCATGGAATCACCTGATCTTTACTGCCATGAATAAATACCACTGGACATTTCACATCTTTTATATGCTTATCTGCACTATAATCATTGTCGATCATACTATTAATTAACACATCTTTCATCGCCCCCATTCCATTCATGTCACCGACAGTGGCTTTTGCAATTTCACGATAGTTGACAAATGTAGCTTCGATTGCCATAGCCTTTACCCAGTCCAGTTTACCATTGCCCACTGCAGCTATCGCATTATTACCTCCCAGCGATTGACCGAATACAACAATTTTCTCATTATCAACATCGTCACGCGCCCAAACATACTTTAAAGCAGCAACAGAATCTTCATACAAACCTTGTTTTTCAGGTTCGCCTTTACTCTTGCCATATCCTCGATAGTCAAACATAAATACATTAAACCCTCGCAAAGGCAACCATTGAACAAAATACAAATGCCCGGTAAGATTCCCTGCATTGCCGTGGAAATGTACTACAGTACCCACAACTTCTTTTGTCTTTGCAGGCAAAAATAATCCATCAAGCTCAGTACCATCTTGACTATGAAATTTAACCTTTTCATAATTTAATCCATAATTCTTTGGATTATCATAAATTCTTTTATCCGGCAAATAAAACAAACTCTCAAGGCCATTCGACTTTTTCTTTACTAACTTCAAATCTGCATTGGCAAGCTTGCCATAGACATTTCTATCATCATCATTACCATCTGTTTTGAATTTTGCCCATACAGGTCGATGGTCCAATATTTTTACCCTTGTCTTGGAATCATCACCACTATTAAGTATCTTATCAAATTCATAAATCCCTTGTTGGTCTTTAACAAACTCACCTGTTGCATTTGGATCTAGCCAGATATTATCATAGAAACAACCACCTCTACCTGACGTTGTTTTCATATGTTGAGAATCATTAAACAAAGCTTCGCAGCCAACGCTATCCATCTGCCATCTGTTATCATCAGGATCAAATTTGAAACTTCCTAATAATATCACATCATTCTCTGAACCATTGGATTTCTGCACAGCTTTATATAATTCATCCATATAAATTAATTCTTTACTGCTGCTTTCTTTATCACACCCATCTTTCAAATTAACATTACATAATGTAAAATCAAATTTGCCGGCAACAAATGTCCCGATAAAAGGCCGTCTAACAAATAAGCTGCTAAAGTCATTAATCAATGATGTTTCGATCATCCTGATTTTTTTGGTATCCCAGAAAAATGCATAAAGCTGTAAATCCGAAGTTTCACCTAATAGTTTTGATGCGGCATACTCCCAATCCCCCAGACCCTTTTTCAGCCGGTCACAAACTTTTGTATCCCGTATATCTTGCACAGCGATAATATCAAAAATATTCATCACTTCAATGATTTCTTTAAATTCATCATTGCTACAGCTATTATCACTCAATCCCCGTAAATTCCAACTGCCAACCATAATTTCATCACAACGAGTTGTTCCACAGAAGATAAATGTTAAAACTATGCAAATAAAACAAAACCGCAAGATACTTTTCTTCTTAATTTCTTTTTCCATTTATCTTCTCATCAATATATAACCACAAGCGCCAGTGCGTGGACGTTTATTTAATTTCATATAGACGCCAATCAAACGACTAAACTTTTTACTTAATCCAATTGCTTTCAACACCTTCAACGGTCATAACCACAGGCTTGATAGTTCCATCTTCGTTAAAAAACAAACGATCAATACAGGTCACGCGATGATCTCTACCCTTATTGGGAATTGGCCTGCGATGATAGACCATATACCAGTCATCACTGCCGGGCTTGTTAAGCACAGAATTGTGACCAGCTCCGGTTGCAATAGGCCTCTGAGATTCAAGAATTACCCCCTGCTTTTTGAAAGGGCCTTGAATATTGTCAGCGATCCCATAAGCCACTTTATATGTATCATTGCCCCAGCCACCTTCAGACCACATGAAATAATATTTATGATTTCGGACAAATAGCACTGGCCCTTCGACATAGCCCGGTGGCGTAATTTCTTTAAAGAGCGAACCATCTTCCCATGGGATAAAACCATCGAAATTATTATTGAGCCTGCCCATATTGCAATGACCCCATCCGCCATAAAACATATAATAAGTTCCATCGACATCCCGGTAGACAAACTGATCGATAGGCTGAGCATCATTATAAAAGTCACTGATCAATGGCTTGCCAAGGTAATCCTTATAAGGACCTTCCGGCTGGTCGGCCACAGCCACGCCAATTCCGCCATAATGATTCAGATCATTATTGTCGTCCCACATAGGCCCGTTTTTTCGCTGGACATCATTAGCTGAAAAAAACAGATAAGTCTTGCCACCCTTTTCGATTGCAGCTGGTGCCCACATCGCCTGCTTGGCCCATTTAATAATATCACTATTAAGAATACGCTCGTGTTTAGTCCAGTTAACCAGGTCAATCGATGAAAAAGCATCAAAGTGCATCTGTTCACGGTAACGAGCTGAAAATGTCGGAAAAATCCAGTATTCATTATTTAGAACACAAATTTCCGGGTCAGCATACCAGCCCTCAAAAAGCGGATTGCCTGACAATTGCACAACTTTTTCAGTTTTTTGACAACCCATTGTTACCGCCATTATCATTATAGAAATTAATACCAGTTTTTTCATTGTTCATCCTTATATATAAAACACTTATACCCAGCCTGACCGAACGATCAGCTTGAATTATTTATATACTACAAAGGCCTTGATGTCGAAGCTTTTTTAGCATAAATCGCATACCAACGCCAAAGCCGCAACAGTGCTCTACGCAACTGCCCTCCGATGACGTAGCCACCATTCTTGCCTTTATGCCAGTCTGACTTGTCGATAAAGCCAACAACTTACAATCCTTGAACCATGTAATAACCATAAACCTTTGTCAAATAGATGTTTACAAACCATCTTCCCCGCCCTAATATTCCAAATCCACTCATTCGGCTTAATATATACAATAATTATCCACTAAATTTTTATTTTTATTGTAAAAACACAACATTCTCTTCAATAATATTTATAGAGATTTAATATCTAATCTATCTATGTTAATTAAATTGATCTAATGTAGGTTTTACATAAAAATAAGGATTTTAAAGATGCTGAAAATTAAAAAGAACGGTTTTACTCTAATCGAAT
>JAEIOG010000162.1 GCA_016342495.1 Phycisphaerae bacterium | reverse complement strand
ACATCGGCCCTTTTTAACAGGCGCTACACTTTTAAACCGACCCGACATGCGCTGCACTTTTTCGCCGGCGTTTACAGCGGTACCTGTACCTAAAGTGTTTTCAAACAATGAACGATTGATAGTTCCGTCACTGTCATCGAGATCTGCATCTGTGCTGTTAGCCATATTGCATAGTTCCAGATTTGCAGAACTTAGTCCTGCATTAACACTCCAGTCAGTGCCTTTGTCGCTTTCAATGGGCTGGGCATGAAAGACTACAGATATGTTAAATATATCTCCAGCGGTCAAACCGGTAATCGTCGTGGCAAGCATAGGACAATCTCCAGCTATATTTCCATTATTATTGCCTTCAAAAATATATCCATCTTCACCAAAGCCACTGCGATGCCACCAAAGATTTTCTGTCTGCTCAGTACTCAACCAATCTGACTGATTTGGGTAAGTCACAGCATCGACTGGTGCGGTATTGGACAATGTGGCATCTACAAAAGTGCCACTGTAGTCGCCAAGCAGAGCCGCTGAGGCGCTACCTGAAAAAGTAGCTACAATCGCAATTGCCATAAACCATTTCGTTAAAACATTCTTCTTCATTTTCTCATCTCCGTAAAAAAAACTTTATTTATGACATCCAAAGTATTTGGATGCCCATTTTAAATACTAATAAGAATAAAACTTTTTAATTGACCCTGTACCGCAATGCCCAACCTCTTGCCATCCAGTTAATGTCTTCCTGCTGATCAGCTGGAGGAAATGTATCGCCGTAGTAATCTACTTGATCATCAATCAACCTTTTAAGCCATTCTACAGTAAAATCATTCTGCCATTTATGTGTTTCAGAATGCCCATCTGCATAACCAAAATTACTTACAATATCATGACTGTTTGACAAAGGACCTCTCCATCCCCACTCATTGCTACCAGTATATTCTGGAGAAGCTAATCTGAATCTTCCATACATATTCCAATTTCTAGTTTCAGAAGACTCAACAAAAATATATTTTTCTGATGGCATTTTTATCTGGCCATACTTAAATATTTGTTTGCGTGTCCCTAAAGCAGGCTCACCATTTAGACAAGCAGGGATAGCATATGAACCAAAAACATTAGTGTTGTCATATTTGCTTCTAAATTTGCTTCCAGGACAGTTATACACACCTACATCATTAAGATAGGCATACAAAGCACCTGCTTTCATGCCGCGATGTTCATCCTCATCAGTTACAGGTGGACTTGTCTGAAAAATATCACATATTATTCCATCAACAGTAAAAGGAGTCTTTACCCAGCCATATGGCAATGTCATCTTGGCACCAACAATACGACTATCATTATCATCTTGATACATAAACCATGCTGTCGATAGCTGTTTTGTATTCGATAAACATGAAACTGAATATGCCAGCTGCCTTGCTTTACTTAGAGCAGGCATTAAAATTGAAACCAACAATGCTATAATTGATATCACCACCAGTAACTCAATTAAAGTAAATCCTTTATGTTTTTTTGTTTTAATCATCATAACATCTCCTTGACTTTAGACTAAATATGCGCTTAAAGGGGGCATACTCTTAAAAAAGCGTTAATTTATGGAGTACCTTTTTCGTAAATATAATTTATTTCGACAGGAGTGAGCTCACGTTTAAAAATCATCAACTCATCCATTATGCCATTAAAACGGCGGCTGGACATGTCCTCTCTAAAGTTTTTAGCTGCACCAATAAAAAGATCTCCAAGAACCGGTTCAATACTAAATTCATGCTGTTTTGTGTCAAACAGTATTCCATTTCTATAAAATTTAACCGTATGATTATCATGGGTAACAACAATATGTTGCCAGTGGGGCTCAGGAATAGACATACTTGAGCATATAGAACCCTTGGTAATTGTTTCACTGCCATACCTGAAAAAATGGAAAGCGTTTGGTAAGCTACTTAAATCATTTGCATAGGTAAACTGGTAGTTTATTTTTAAGGAAGTACGGCAACTGACTAACTGCCCTCCCTTAATACTATACGGGCATTTAATCCAAAAACTTAAAGTTACTGGGCCAGCAATCAATAATTCATCTTTTGCATCAACTTTTACAAGTTGCTTATGATTTCGTTCAAATTGTAATGCAGTTTTTTCAGGCCAACGCCCTATAGTCCACGTTGGTTTTGTTTCTACAATGCCATCTTCACCTAATTGACCATCAAATTTACCCATGGTGGAACTTGCATAATTAACTAAAATATCATCCCGATCATCATCTTTTTCAAATGTAAAATAAGCAACAAGATCTGGGTCCCGACGCAATTTATAGCTAAGTGCCAGCCAACGATTATATTGATCACCTTGCTGTGCTTTGATACGTGAATCAAATTCCCTTAAAGAAACAAAAGAACTTTGATTTAATGAAATTACATCTACTGAATTGTTACCGGAGATTCTTCGTGCTTGTCCCTTGACAAGCGACATTCTCTTAAAGCTTTTTTCATCAATATTTGCCGAATCTGCCGACCAACCAGGAATCAAAGCAACTTTACCCTTAAGAACACAAATATCAGTCAGTGCATTATCTTCAGCGTTAACCCCAAACTCAGTACCAAGGTCAATAATTCTTGAATTTGAAGTACATACAGTGAAACCTGCAGCTTCTGCTGATACATTAGCACTTATCCTGCCTCTTTTAAGAAAAATTTCATTTGAGGCTTCAAGATTAATTTCAACAGGAGCCTGAAGAATTAATACTGCCCCGCCAGTCATTTTCAACTTGGCTGTCCCGGAAATTAGTTTAACAGGACCCCGCCTGACCTTATATCCATTTTCTAACTTAACAGTTTCGCTATCAAAGTACCACTGGGAATCTATTTGATCAATGATAGATGCGATAACAGGTTCTTTAGAAACACTTTGTAACCTCGTATTAATAATATTATTTAGCATGTTCAATATCAGCGCAACTGCAATTAAAGCGGCAATCGCTCCAAAAACTTTATAAACAGACTCAAAAGAAAGTTTGGATCTTTTAACGGAAATTGAAGGCTTTGTTTCTATAATTTCAATTTGCTGCTGTTCTCTTTCTAATTGGTCTCGTGCAACAATAGTAGTAAGTGGACTGGGATACGATTCTACATTATGGTTTTCATAATATTCTATTGCTTTATCATCTTCGGCAAGCATCTTATCCTGCACAGCCATTTGCTCAGGTCTCGTTTCAGATTCAGCTAGAGAGCTCCAAAGAGACTCTTGTAATATTGTATTCAGGGCTTTTTTACAATTCGTGTTAATCCTTTCTCTTTTCATCATGCCAAGGTATGTAACAATAAACTCATTATACAATTTTGCGGCTTCAAAATCAGATACAAGAATTGAATCTAAAATCTTTTTCTCATCATTTTCAATAGCACCTTCCATAAGTTTTAATAGAAGGGCATAAAGTTTTTCTCGCTCAAAATCATTCATCACATCCCCTCCATTCGTTTTATCGACATTGTAATACACTTTTCAAGCGTAGAATGAATTCGAGCCATAACCTTATACATTCCATGTATTGAACGAGACATACCAGTCGCTATTTCCTTAACCGTTTTGCCTTCAACATATTTTAACCTTATTAGTTCCTTGTCAGCCCGTTTAAGCTTTGACAAGCAACCCTCTAATGCTTCCAATCGAATATTAGATTCCTCAATTAAATCTGTATTCTTTTCTATAGCTTCTAATACTTCATTGTTAAAATACACATTTTTATTGGATGATTTTTCAAAATAGTTAATAAATTTATAATAAGCAATTTTTTTAGCCCAAGCATAAAAGTTGGTGTCAGGCTGAAAACTGTCGAACTTATCCCACAACACTAATATTGTTTCTTGCATTAGGTCATCAACAATTGAAACATTCGGTATTAAAGCAAAAATATAGCCGTAAAGCTTATCCTGTTGCTTCAATAAATGTTTTAGAAACTCTGTGTATTTGTAGTCTTCTTTATCCATTACGGTTATCAATCAAATCTATCGAATTTGGGTAACATTTTAGCGACCTGTTAGCGACTTGGAGCTACCTATGATTATTGGCAAGAAATAAGGCTTCTTACTCGGCTACATATGGCTAAAAATTACTGAATTACAAAATATTTATACTAGTTAATCGGTTATCCCTAAACAGATTAGAGGATTAATATTATTTTATTTTCAAAAACCACAATAGTCGTAATATTTCAGCCATATGAAGCAAATTTTTTGAAAAAAGTTAAAAAAAATGCTAAATATTAAAATAAGAGATTTGCGTAGATCTATCTAATAGTGTCTTCCGGTAATCGGTATAGCAATGGCCGCCTGTGCCCCGAGAGGCTAAACAGTCTGGGCTGTGTGGCAGTGGTTGTCAGTAGCTTGTGAATTTCTTGGGCGGTTATTCAGAAAGCCAGTTTAAGACCATTAAATATCGTCCGCAATACCCTGATTTATCCTACTCAAAAATGCGAACTTGTTAATATTAAAGGACTTATGTAGAATATCAAATCCTTCGATAATTGCAAATTCAAATTCTAAACTGGACAATACCCCCCTTGAAAACTATAATTAGAATCATATTTCAATCCATTAAGTATATCATAATGCCCAGATCGTCATTAATTGTAGAAAATGTTTTTCTGCGGCAACAATTGAATATATGAACGACAAAACAATAACCCCCGGTTAAAAAATATTGATAGAGTTATCCTTGTATTGCTGTAGAAAATATTTCCTAAATGGATATCAAATCTGCGAGTTGCAAAACCTACTACTTTAACTAGCTGGAACAGAAAAGGCTTTAAGCTTTTCTGGAAATGGAAATGTCGCAGTGTGGGACGACCTTGCATTAACTGGGATTTAATAAAACTTATCCGAAAAATGCAGAAAGAAAATCCTTTATGGTCAGCTCAAAGAATTCAAGGTGAACTGACCATGCTTGACTTAAATGTTTGTGATAATACCGTTGCTAAATATATGAAAAAGGCCAAAGGCAGACCTGATGTCGATAGCATAAACATGTAATTAGCTCAGTGATGCAACTTAAATCGCACTCAAAACAAGAATACTCGGGACGCCAGCTGGACGCCGGGAGGTAAAAATAGGGTATTTTAAGGTATTTCCTAACCATTTAAAAACAAAAAAAAGCTGTCATAAGTCTTTAACCTATAACAGCTTAGAATACATTGGCTACGAGTGGACTCGAACCACTGACCTGCGGGCTATGAACTCGAATATCCCATTCATAAACCATTGTCAATA
Organism: Phycisphaerae bacterium; assembly: GCA_016342495.1. Classification (GTDB taxonomy): domain Bacteria; phylum Planctomycetota; class Phycisphaerae; order Sedimentisphaerales; family SM23-30; genus JAEIOG01. The sequence continues at coordinate 3,858 of JAEIOG010000162.1, read as the reverse complement.
AATGACTTACAACCACAAAATAAAGACTTATGATGCTAACCGAATTGCAACCGAAGCCTAACAGTAGCCCAAAGGTACATCGCTATTGCAAATTTCATTGCAATTCTGGGTTTGGATTAACCTACATCTCCTACTAATGCAGCATTATGGCGATCTGTCGCTCGCTCCTGTCAGCCAACGACGTCAAGGTCAAACCTCCATGATCTATAAAGTTCGATAAGACCATGCTTGGCTTTGTTACACACGTTTTTGCATAGCACAGCAGTAATGTCAGAGATCACACTTTGAATTGCCCTACTAATCCATGAAGTTCTTCGGAAAGCTTGGATAGCTCGGTTCCTGCCACCTGGGTTTGAGATGCTCCCTGAGCAGTCTGACGAGCAGCGACATCAACGCCCGTAATACTCTTTGTTATTTCCTGACTTGCAGAAGCCGACTCGGATATACTCTTAGAAACCGTTTCAGATACATTGGCAACTCGATCTACACTTTCAGCAATTTCTCGTGTTGTTGCACTCTGTTCTTCTACAGCAGCAGCTATTGATCGCGAAACATCATTAACTTGCTTGATAACTTTAGAAATTTTTCCTATAGATTCTACCGATTCAGCCGTTGTGCTTTGAATGGCTCCGATTCGTTTACTAATATTATCGGTAGCCTCAGCTGTTTGCTTGGCAAGCTCTTTTACTTCGTTGGCAACAACCGCAAAGCCTTTACCGGCATCACCGGCTCGGGCGGCCTCAATTGTTGCATTCAAAGCTAACAAATTGGTTTGTTCAGCTATGTCCTGAATAACTTCTATGACTTTACCGATTTCGTCAGCAGCGAGACCTAACTGGTCAATTTTTTCATTGCTGGTCGTAGCCAATACGGAAGCTTGATCAGCGACACTGGCGGCCTGCTCAGCATTTTGAGCAATTTCGCCTACACTGGATGTCATCTCCTCAACAGCTGCCGATACGGTTCTGATATTCGCCGACATCTGTTCAGTTGATGTGGCCATACTGGCCATGTTGATTGACATTTCCTCCGCGGCAGAAGCTACCGAATTGGATTGTGTGGTCATTTCTTCAGCGCCGCTAGCTAACTGAGTAGCTGTAGCGGATAACTCTGTGGAAGAGCCTGCCAAAGTTTGAGCATTAGAAGCCATATTTTTTATAATCCCCTGAAGCTTCTCAATAAACTGATTGAAATATCTTGCCGCACGCCCGATTTCATCTTCCGTTTTAATATCAAGCCTTGCAGTCAGGTCACCTTCGCCTTCAGATATGTCTTTAAGAGTATCCGACATGGCAATGATAGGTCTGGTTATTCCTTTAGCTACAAATGTTATCAAAATTAATGCGCCAACAACGCATATTCCGCTCATCCCTACCATTCTCCACATATCACCCATAGCTTTTTCAATCTGCATATCAGCTTTTTCAGTAATTTTTTCTTCAGGTATAATAATATGAACTGACCATGGAGTAGCCGTTTGACCAACAGAAAATGGGATAAAAGCTTCCAATACGCCCTCTTCTTCCAAAATTTCCATGTCCATCTTGCCAGTTCTTATGTTCTCAAGATCATTTTCATAATGTTCGTCAAGCTCTGTTATTTTTTTACCTAACATCTCAGGCCGACCGGTTATTCCCGCCAATGTTCCATTGTTACTTATAAGAGCAATTGTAGCTGTTCCATCATAGAGGTCCTGCACATCGTTAGCCAGATCCTGCAGAAAACTCAATTGCATATCAACGCCTGCGATACCATAAAAAACATCATCTACTATAATAGGTACTACCAGTGATGTGATTAACGTATCCTTGCCCTGAACAGGATACACATAAGGATCAATAATACACTCTTTTTTAAGTTTTTTCGGTAATTGATAGTAATCACCATCACCTAGAACATCATAACCCATCAGAGGTTCGATAGCCATCTCCCCCTGGGCATTTCTATTCCAATAAGGAATAAAACGACCAGTGTCATCATGACCATTAGTTTTAGCATACACATCATCTAAACCATCAAAAGCATTAGTTTCCCAGCCAGTATACGTCCCTACAAATTGAGGATTGCGAGTAAGAATTATTTTAAGAATACTGTTAGCTTCATCACGATCCAGTTCTACTTTGCTGATTTCATCTTTAATGCCAGACAATGTATCGGCCATAGTCCTGGCTACATTCGCTGCCACTTCAATATCAGCTTTAATTTGCCCAGCACGCTCTTTAGCAACTGTCCCAACATGCTTAATCGCAGCATCGACCGCATCCTTACGCGTCTGCGCAGCAGAATCACGCATTGTCCATACGGAGTAAGTAACAATAATTACTGATGTTATAACCAAGCATAAGCCAGCCCATGCAGTGATCTTCCATTGTATGCTCTTAAATTTCATAGTTAAACTTTCATTATCGGAAAAATATCTGAAAGCAGGGCAGTACAAAACCTGCCCTGCCAACTCAAATCATAAACATTATCGTATCTTAGAAAATCAAAATTCATTGCGGGCTTTACCTGCTGCAATTTTTTCTTCAGCTACAGCTTTTGACGCCTTTTTCCAAAGCATTTCATAAGCAGCACGATGAGCTTTCTTCAATGGTTGCCAAAGAATGATATTATTCGCAAAATAATTTGGATCATCTAAATGATACTTTGCTATCTCTTCTTTTTTAAGTTTACCTTTGACTGAAGTAGTTACCGGCGGACAACCAAGACCTCTAACACAATATGTCTGATATTGATCACTCAGGACGAAATTCAACCATTCATAAGCAATCTTTAGTTTAGTCGGATCAGCCGAAACTCTGGAAGAAAGCATAAAATTATCCACCCAACCAGTTGTACCTTCATCTGGAGTGGCAAGTTTCCATTCTTCACCAAGTTTTTTCAGAGCTGGAAGAGAAAAGCCCCAAGAAGTAGCCAAAGCAAGCCCTTTGAGATCTTTTTCAGTATCTACGCCGATCCAAAAGGAATGAGCATTTTCAGCAAATATTTTTAGCTTTTCGGTAACTTCAGGCTTTGCTACCTTTGCTGGATTAAAGATGTCTTTTTCACTAACTCCACACGCTAATGCAACCGTAAAAACGTTTGCCTCGTAAAAGTCACCAGAAATTGTATACTTATCTTTATATTGAGGATCAAAGAAAATGTTCCAGCTTTTTGGTTCTTCTTTTATAATGGTTGTATTATAAACTAGGCCATAAGGCCCACGAACAACAGGTATACCATACACCTTGTCAGACACAGTAATATAATCGGCTTTCTGCAATGCAGGCAAAACATTTGAATAATTTGGAATCTTATCCATATCTAAAGCAAGAGTAAGCTTACCGGTTATTAATTTATACTGCTCGTCTTTAGGTTGATGATGAGACGGAGAAATAATATCCGCCTTATCTTTCTTTAATGCTACGCTGAATTCATCGGGATTGCTAACAAAAGTTTTTTCAAAACTGACATCAATGTCATATTTATTCTTAATTTCCTGAGCAAAAGCTTTTTCCAAATCTTTTGGAGCATACCCTTCCCAAATAAGCATCCTGAGGGTCACCTTTTCCTTTGCTGAAACTGACAACACAGGAATAGTTAATACACAAACCATAACTACCCACATGCTAAAGACACATTTCTTTTTCATAACGATTTCCTTTCTTCTAATTTTTGTATTATTTTATGCATGTAAAGACTTGAATTGTTTTTTTCAAATAATAGTTTTGATACAGTGTCCGATTAATTCTTCTGGATTATTCCTCAGACAATGTACAGACATATTTTTATGATTCAATGCCCTAGTGCTCAGTCACACTTTAATAGTTGGGTAGAGTGATTTCAATTTTGTCTGAGCGTTTTCAACCTTAAACTGCC
>JAEIOG010000161.1 GCA_016342495.1 Phycisphaerae bacterium | reverse complement strand
CATAATAAATATATCCTCGCCCTCAAGTCTAATTAATGACAAGGAATTGTCTCACCCATTCTGGCACAGAGGGTAATAACCGTGACGGGCTTGACGATGGAAATTCTCATCGCTTTTGCGGTTTGCAACTAAGCCATACTGATTTATCTCGCTGGAGTTGCGGCATTGCGAGGGTAAATCCTTGGGTTTGTATCGATTGTCAGCCAGTTTAATATCTTCACGTTTATAAAGATCCCAGTATTTTTTGGGTGCATTGAAGGGCAAATGCGGTCGCCAGAATCCACAGGCCAGAAAGAAAGGCTTATCCATATCTTTCAACCTCTTTAAGTCAGCTATGGTTTTTTCAGCTACCTTACCATCCTGATAGGCATTATCAGGCATATCGGCACAATCGAAGTATGGCCCGCGGGCCGTTTTTGGGTTTATATTTTTGCCTGATTCATCATCCTGCCAGAGTTTATTGCTATTATATTTGGCCCAGTCTCCTTGGCCATGATAAATCGGTACCGACCGCCAGGGTAACTGGCTCCAGTCCTGTTCCTGGTCATGCATGTGATGAAAGACTTTACCATTGCTGATGGCATAATAACCATTATCCTTGAACAGGGCCGGCAGGGTTTTAAAGCGGGTCTTAAGGTCTGAACACTTCCACATACTGCTGTCAGGCCGCACACCGGTTAAGACACTGACCCTCGATGGCCCACAAACCGGCACCTGACAATAAGCTCGTTTGAAGATAGTTCCTTCAGCGGCGAGTTTATCGATATTGGGTGAGATGGTTTCACTATGACCATAGCAGCCCAGCTGGCAACGCAGGTCGTCGACGGCAATAAAGAGTATATTAGGCTTTTTGTGAGTTATTTTTTGGGCAAGGGCGAAATTTGCTGTCGCCAGAGCGATTGTGGTTAAGCTGGCTTTTTTAATGAAGTTACGGCGTGAAATGGGCGGTTTTGTTTTCAAAAGCTAAATTTCCTTTCAAAATAAGAGTAATTCCAACCAATATAATATCAAATTCATATAAAAACAAAAGGGTTTAGTCGGAGTAAATTCTTATTTGTTATTATATTGACAAATACTTCGGTAAGACCTAGCATATTATTATGCCTAAAAGATTTTATAATCCAATTCTCAAGCTTTTAACCCGTCGGGACTATCAACCCCTCACTGTCAAAGGCTTCGCGTCCGCTCTTCATATAAACTCTGACCTGATGAGCGTTTTCAAGCAGGCAATCGGCCAGATGGTTGACTCCGGCGCTATTATCATCGATAATAAGCAGGTCAGCCTGCCGGGGATGGCAGATAAGATCACCGGTACTTTCTCGGCTACCTCCAAAGGTTTTGGCTTTGTTCGCCCGGATAAACCCTGCAAAGAAGGTGATCTTTTCATCCCGGAAGAATATGCCTTAGATGCACTTTCTGGTGATAAAGTCATAGCTGTCCGCCTGCATCGGGGCAAAAGGCCCGGCCAAAAGGATCGCTACATTGGCCGCATCAAAGAAGTTGTTAACCGGCAAACCGACCAGTTTGCCGGTACAGTCTTCAAAGAAGAAAATATCTGGTATGTGCAGCCCGAAGGTAAAAACGCCCCGGACCGCATTGTTATTGATGATCCCTCAGCTAAAAAAGCCAAAGCCGGTGATAAGGTTATAATCGAAATCATTGCCTGGCCCAGCCCGCAATATTATGCTACTGGCGTCATTACCGAAGCTCTCGGCAAAAGCGGCACTGATAAAGCTGAACTTAAGGCGGTTATCTGTCGCTATAATCTCGATGACAAATTTTCCCGTAGCTCCATGCGCGATGCCAAGGCTTCAATCCATACCTTCGATCCGCAAAAACTGATCGATTCAGGTGAATATGAAGATGTTCGCGACAAGAATGTTATTACCATCGACCCGGATTCCGCCCGCGATTATGATGATGCTATAAGTCTGCAGAAGTTGCCTAATAATTGTTATAAGCTTGGCGTTCATATCGCTGATGTCAGCCGTTTTGTGGTTCCCGATAGTCATCTTGACCGTCAGGCTAAACAGCGGGCTACCAGTGTTTATCTGCCCGGCTATGTTATCCCTATGCTCCCTGAAACGCTTTCTAATGGTTTATGTTCATTGCAACCGGGCCGGGATCGCTTAGCCAAATCCGCATATATCAAACTGGACAGCAAAGGTAATGTTCTTGAAACCAGCTTTGCCAATAGTGTAATTCGTTCTTCGCAGCGGCTTACTTATGAAGATGCCGATAAAATTATCGAAGGCCATACAAAGTTTGAGCTTTTCATCGGTGAACCGGTATCATCTTCAACGGTTCGTATTGTCCGCAAGATGACCGATCTGGCCAAGGCTATCCAGAAACGCCGTCAGAATGCTGGAATGCTCTCCCTTGACATTCCAAGAGCCCGATTGATTTTCGATGATAATAATAAAGCTGTTGATGTTGAGCCGGAAAGCTCAACTTTCTCTCATACCATGATTGAAATGTTCATGTTGGAAGCCAATGAAGCGGTTGCCCGACTGTTTGATGGCATCAAGGTTCCTTTTATTCGGCGAATTCACGAAGACCCAAATTCTCTGGTTTGTACCGAATTGGCCCAATCAGTAAAACTCTGTGGCCATGTAATACCCAAACATATGGATCGTAAAGCCATCCAGCAATTATTGATGGCAGTCAAAGGCACTCCCGAATCATTCCTGATTAATCTGGCCGTCCTGCGATCTTTGCAGAAAGCGGTTTATTCACCGGTTCCCACGGGCCATTATGCTCTGGCCAGTAAGTATTACTGCCATTTCACCAGCCCGATTCGCCGCTATCCTGATTTGACAATTCATCGCCTGCTTGATGCTTATATCAAGGGCCACCTTCGCGTCAACACTGTCTCTGACTTCCCCTCATTTGATGAGCTTATGGAATTAGCAGAGCACTGCAGCACTCGAGAGCGTAATTCCGAATCAGCTGAAAATGATCTACGTGACCTCAAGATTATTCAATTGTTGGAAAAACACGTTGGCGAAGACTTAGAAGGCACAGTTGTCAGTGTCACCAACTTTGGCCTGTTCGTCCGAATCGATAAATACCTTATCGAGGGCCTTATCAAAGCCGAAGATATCCATCGCTGGCAGGTCGCCCAGGCTACCGGTGGCAGAAGCCGCAAAGGTAAAGGTCGCATCAAAGGTGTTGCTCCCGGTAAATTTGCCGAAAAATCCCCCTTCAAACCTGGCCATCGCCTGAAAATCCGCATCGCCGATGTCAACTTACTGTTCCGCACCATAGATTTAACTGTTTCACCTGATTATGCCATGAAAGTAAACCATAATAAAAGGAGATGATCTATGAAATGTACAATGTTTATAACAGTTGTATGGCTGGCAATATTTGTTAATTATTGCCAGGCTGAGCAGGAAACCCACCCGCAAATCACATCCGATTGGCCTGTTTTTCATGAAATTAATTTTAAATGGAAAAAAGATTTATTGATCTCCAATCTGGAAATGTTGAATATAGAAAAATTCAAGCTTGGCATGGAAATCAATCAGATCGAATTATCCATTAGAGAATCTAAAGTTTTGTTAGACTCAATATTGACAGATGATCAACTGGCATACGTTAATTCGATATTATTAAAATGTCGTAATGAACGCGAAGCTTTATTGGGTAATACAAGCACTCCAATTCAAAAAAAAGATGAACTCGACAGCAAGATAAAAGATATTGAAGAAAAAATCAGCAGACATTCCGATGCTGTTAATAGTAAATTCAATCTTAAGCAGAACCAGCAATCAATTCAAAAACAGCTTTCTACGAAGAAAAACCAATTTGGCTATATCTTAAACCAGATTGAAATTACCAAAAGACAAATCCAGAAAATAGTTGAATTAGAATTAGTGTGCTATCAACAACATAAGCAGCTCGATATAATCACTTGCAAGTACACAGAAGTTAAGAATGAAATTGATGCATTAGAAAAAGAAATGAAATTTCCAAAAATTTCTTTGGTTCGATTTATAGCTGGCACAGCTGCAGAGCCCGCTTCAAAATTTTCTGCGGTTGGCACAATGCGGTACAGATTAAGAGGTTCGCAGAAAATTGATGATGTACTTAAACGTAAAATGAACCAGATTGTTTTTCTTGCCAAATCCAGACCGTTAATTTTTAGAGTTATTGATAGAGAAAAAGATAAAAAGAGTAAATGGCTTAAAAATCTTCCTGGAGAAAAAGCAGTAGATTTTATTCTTAGGAACCTTTCTATCAAACCAGATCTCGAGTCAGGTACTCTGGATATTTCTATTGCAGGAATAGATGATGTCAAGGAAGCTGCCGCACTTGTAGATGACATTATGGATCAGATGTTGATTTGGGAATATGATACTGCTGATGTCGATAATGAAATGATGAGTCATGAATTACGTGACGAATATCGATCACTTAAATCTGAGATTGCCGGATTAGAACATGCAATATCAATGTTGATGCGTAGTGCTCAATAAAATTATTATTCGTTCTTTACTAATCAAAATCAGCACCTTCCCCCCCCAAATTGTATGGGGGGTGATTTAACCATTGTAGCCAAAAATAATTGTCCAGAGAATAAGGACAGTCGCTATCAGACTGATTTGAGTATTGGAGATTCATCAGGCAGATTCGCGCCGGGTACCTATGATCTGCTTTAATCTCAATACCTGTTCGCCGGTGGCCCAGGTCTGTACCAGCCAGCCCGATGCTGAATCCTATAGAGACAAGGCATGCCTTGTCTCATTCCTGCCAGACGCCAAATCTATCCTTGTCCAGCCCGGTTCGATGCCCCAGGCCCATCCCAAACACCTACCAATCGCCCGCAGAATTTTAATCCAGATCAAATCGAAACCAATAGAAATGCCTGTATATTATGTAGGTCCTGCCAGCTAAAAACCACAAATCATTAAAATAATTGTTAGTTCAGCCTAGTCAAATCCGTATTTATCCGTCGAAATCCTTGTGCTATTCTTATATTTTTTCCCCGCCACTAAATAATCTCACCCTCTCTCGCCCATAAATTCTAATTTTGGAGTTGGCTTGCTTTTTCGCCGATATATGATAAAGTGCTTTATTACCCTGAAATCAGGTAAAAAACGATAAAAATATTATAAATATCCCCATTTGAGGAATTAAATAAATGAGTTTTCAAGATCGACAATACTATAAAGAACCACCAAATAATTATGGCGGTGGTAACTTCGCAAGTAAAATTGGCATCGGTATGCCGCCTTTGACACCGATGGTTAAAATTCTATTAATCATTAATTTTGCGGTTTTTTTCCTGCAAATTATTACTGAAAAGAGAATCGATGGAGGAATTGATACTTATTTAGCTGCCGATTCTACCACAATCTGGCAGTTTTGGCGTTTGATTACTTTCCAGTTTCTCCATGGAAATTTGTGGCATATCGCCCTTAATATGCTGGGTTTATACTTTCTTGGCACTACACTGGAACGATCATGGGGCGGCAAAAAACTCTTAAAATTCTATCTGACCTGTGGCGCTGTTGGTGGTTTGATTTATTTATTGCTTAGCGGACCGATTTCCTGGTTGCCAGCTGGGCGTTTAGTCGGCGCCTCTGGAGGAGTACTGGGTATCATAGTTGCTTGTGCCATACTTTTCCCACATTTCAAATTGATAATCGTAATTTTTCCAGTTCCAATACGTTTTGCCACTATTTTATTTACTGTAGTTTTTGTTCTAAATGTTATAAACCGGGGAAGTAATGCTGGTGGTGACCTCTGCCATTTAGGTGGTATGGCCACTGGCTTCATCTGGGTCATGGGTCGTGGCTATTTCAATGACATTGCCGCCCAGGCCAAACGAAAAAATGCCGTCCGGACTGTCCAGGAAAAACAAGCCATGCAAGTTGAAATCGACCGCATTCTTGATAAAGTACATTCTCATGGAATGCAGAATTTGACTAAAAGGGAGAAAAATACCTTGAAGAAAGCTACCGAAGAGCAGCGTAAAGGGAAGTTCTAGGAACTTATTTGTTTCTATAATTAACTCATAGCTCATTTTTGCGCATATATTATTGAATATAGTCATATTCTATGCTATGTTGTCGGCCTTGATTAATAAGATGTCCCCCATATTGAATTGAAAGGTTTGTTTTGAGTACCGAAAAATGTTACTTACAGTGCATAAATCTAGATTGTAAATGTACTTATGATATTTCAGATGTTTTGGTTAAGTGTAGTAAATGCGGCGATTTACTTGATGTCATGTATAACTGGAACGGGCACGAGATGCCTCGAAATCTACAGTTTTTTCAAAAAAAATGGCAAAATCGCAACAATTTACTCGATTTTTCCGGTGTTTGGCGGTTCAGAGAGTTGCTGCCATTCTGTGATGAGAAGTATATCGCGACCATCGGAGAAGGGCAGACTATCTTGCAGTGCAATGATGGTGTGGCCAGTTATGTTGGCAGTTCAGCGGGCAAAGTTCATTTGCAATATGAAGGTTTGAACCCTAGTGGTTCGTTTAAAGATAATGGTATGGCCGGAGCTTTTAGCCATGCGAGAATGGTTGGAGCTAAACATGCTATTTGTGCTTCAACTGGTAATACCTCTGCGGCGTTGGCTTTATATGCCCATAGCTGCGGGATGGAAGGTACGGTCTTTATTGGTTCTGGGAAAATTGCTTATGGCAAACTTAGCCAGGCATTAGATTATGGTGCTCGGACAATTCAAATCAAAGGTGATTTTGATGACTGTATGCGGCAGGTTCAATTAGTGGCAAAGGAGATGGATCTTTATTTAGTCAATTCGCTGAATCCATTCAGGCTCGAAGGCCAAAAAACGATTATGTATCGGATACTTGAAGGTCTTAACTGGCAGGTGCCCGACTGGATTGTGGTACCGGGTGGCAATTTGGGCAATTCAAGTGCTTTTGGCAAAGCTTTTGCTGAACTGAAAGAATTGGGGCTTATCAATAAAATTCCTCGCCTGGCCATCATTAATGCAACCGGGGCTAACACATTATTTGAACTTTACGAGAAACTTTCCATACGTTACAATGGCGGTAATGTAGATACTGAAGCTATCGACAGTTATTATGCTCAACTGGACAAAGCTGGGTTTAAACCAAAAACACTTGCGTCGGCTATAGAAATTTCGCGGCCTGTGAATTTGAAAAAATGTTTGCGTGCTTTGGAAATATGCAATGGTGTTGTAAGAGAGGTAAGTGATGATGATATTTTAGATGCCCGCGCTATTGTTGCCCGCTGGGGATTAGGCTGTGAACCGGCTTCGGCGGCTTCGGTTGCTGGTTTGAAGCTATTACGAAGTGAAAATATTATAGGCCCGGATGAAACAGTTGCATGTGTGCTGACAGGCCATGAGTTGAAAGACCCAACAGCTACGGTGAATTATCATATTGAACGAAATGGACGGTTCTCCAATAAGCCAGTTGAAGTTGAAAATGATATTGATGAGATTATCAGAGAATTAAAAAAATAAAAATAAGAGAGCAAGATAGTTAGATAGAATGAGAGCAAGAAAGGAAATAAGAAGAATGTTGAAGTTAGGTGTTACTGGTGCTGCTGGGCGAATGGGGCGACGTATTGTTGCTATGGGGACAGAATCAGGCAATTTTGAGATCACTGCCGGGATGGAATTTTCTGGCTGTGAGCTGATGGGTAAAGATGTTGGCCAGTTAGCTGGCCTGGGGCCAATGGGTGTGCCTGTAACAGAAAAACCGGAAAATCCTGTCGATGTAATTATTGATTTTTCGCTGCCGGATGGTTCTAAGCAATGGGTTGAATATTGTTCAGAAAATAATATTCCATTGGTTGTAGGCACTACAGGTTTATCTGAAGCTCAACGGCAGGAATTAATTGATGCCGGGGCAAAAATTCCTGTGTTGCTGGGTGCTAATATGAGTCTGGGCGTTAACCTGTTATTTAAGCTAGCCGCTCAGGTTGCCGGAGCACTGGATGATCAATACGATATCGAAGTTGTCGAATCACATCATCGTTTCAAACGTGATGCGCCATCAGGGACGGCAGTTGAACTTGCCCGCCAGATGGCTATCGCAAAGGATTGGGGATTTCCCGATTGCATGACTCATGGCCGTGAAGGTAAAGACGCCTTGCGTGAGCCAAAGACCATAGGTATGCACGCAGTCCGCGCTGGCGATATTGTTGGCGAACATGAAATTTATTTTTCTGCTTTAGGTGAAACCATCACCTTAAAGCATCGTGCCCATAGCCGTGATACCTTTGTGACCGGGGCATTAACAGCCGCCAAATGGCTGGTTAAGCAGAAGCCGGGTTTTTATACCATGTTTGATGTTTTGGGTTTGTAATTTGATTTTATTTCTCCGACGATTTAACAGATTTAATATTTGTTTGGATCGTTGATAGGGAATCACCATCAGGCTTTTAGCATGAGCATTGAAAAAAAAAGGAAATAGGTGTCAGACCCTATTTCCAATAAATTGTATTAATATTTATGCACGCAGGGAATAAGCTATGAATAAGATCATATCATTGGGGATTGGATGCTTGTTCGCATGTATTGGATTGGGGTTTGCAGGTTATGGTTTGTTTGATATCTATCATGCACTGGAATCTAAAAATTGGCCTACAGTCGAAGGTGTTATACTATCGTCAGAAATGGTGTCGCATTCAGATGATGACGGCAATACTTACAGTGGTGATATTGCGTTTGACTACACAGTAGATAATATTTTATACTCAAGTGGACGAGTTAGGTTTGGGGAGATCAATACGAGCAATCCTGCTGTTGTAAAGGAAATTATAAGCAAATACCCAGTAAGCAAGAAAGTAACTGTTTATTATATGCCTGATGATCCCTTTGAATCAGTTTTGGAACCTGGAATTTATAAAGACATATGGTTCAAACCAATCTTCGGATCTGTTTTCAGTGGCCTTGGTTTTTTAGCTATATTTGCAGTAACGCGAAGCCGGAGGAAGAATTGTAGGTGAAAATGAAATTTATTTTTCTGACAATCAGTTTGAAATATAGGGTACATAGTCGTGATACATTTGTGACCGGGCATTAACAGGGGCTCGATGGCTGGTTAAGCAAAATCCTGGTTTTTATAAAATGTTTGATGTTTTAGTTTTGTGATAAGAATTTTCAGCGAAGGTTTTTTAACCATATGAGCCTGTTGCACAATGTTTTCAAACCCAACCGTTTTGGGTCCGATGGCTGTTTGAGTGAGACGGCTCATTTT
>JAEIOG010000160.1 GCA_016342495.1 Phycisphaerae bacterium | reverse complement strand
CCCCAAAAAAAAGCTATTTTTGCTACCGCAAATCAGCTTAACACACCTATTCCCTAGACTATGGGATGGTTGTGTTTTTCATCTTAAAATTTCAATTGCAGTTTCTCTTATACCAAATCAATAGTGCTTCAATCATAACAAATCCACTACTATATTTCCACAAAAAACCGCAGTATGGCCCCAGTCAGGGAAGTTTTTCAGGGAAAAAGTTGCCAAAATCGACTTAATCTTGACAATATCATGCATGATCCTGACGATATCACCCATGATCCTGGCGATATCATGTGTGATATTGGCAAAATCAACTGCAGTTATGGGACCACAGCAAGGCTCAGGGTAAATTTCAGCTGAAATTTTTTGCCTGCCATCAGGCGATATCACCCCGGCTTAATTGACCCAAATACAAAAGAATTTATCAATAGCAATATGAGCGGTTAATGGCTAAAAGCAAAACAGAATAACGAATCGGAATCCAGCAATTTTATGGGAGTTGCTCCACTTTTTTATAAAAAAAATTAAACTGTATCGCAAAATTATCCGATATGAAAAAAAGAAAATTAAACTCGGTGGCATCGTTGCATGCTTTCGTTTTTGGGAAATGAGCTGACGGGGTCCGAACGTAACCCTGTCAGCTTTTATATTGCGCAAACCCGACCCTTGGCATCATTGACACAGAAATCACACATATGAAAAGACTATACTGGACTAATCCCGATATTTATGAAACTGAAGTAGAACTAACAGTCATCGATGACAATCAGGTTATTATCGACCCGATAATATTTCATCCCAATGAAGGCGGCCAGCCCGCCGACACCGGCACCATCGGCTCTGCTAAAGTGATCAATATCGAAACTGTCTCTGGCAGAATCATTCATACCCTTGACAAAGCATTAGCAGATGGTAAATATCCGGCCTGTGTCAATATCGCCCAGCGCCGCAACTCTGCCGGCAGCCATACCGCCCAGCATATTATCTCATCTGCGGCAACCAGACTCTTTGGCTTAAAAACCAGTGGCGTCCATATCGGTTTGGAAACCAATACCATTGACTTTGACAAATTAATTGACTGGTCGCAAATCCAGAAGATTGAACAGATGGCGATGGCCATCGTTTCAGAAAACATTGTCATTGAAACCTTATTCGATAAACCCGAAAATGCCGATTCCCGATTCGACTTAAGTGGTATCGAAACTGGAATGATACGAATTGTGAAAATTGGTGATTATGATGCCAATGCCTGCTGCGGTGCCCATGTCGCAAGAACTGGCGATATTGGTATTATAAGAATAATCGACAGCGAAAAACGCAAAGATGGCTGCCGGATCACCTATGTTGCCGGCGGTAAAGCTCTTGAATTTTCCCAGGTTGAAACCGCCACCTTAAAAGAACTCAGAAAACTATACAAATGCTCTACCGCTGAACTGGCAAGCCTGATTGTTAAATCAATGGATAATGCCAGACAGCTAAATAAACAAGTGGACCAACTGCAGGCTTCGATGTTGCCGGGGCTGGTTGACAGTGCCGAGATAATAGCAATCGATGGCCATAATATCGGTATCTTATCTGACAATATCTCGCCCAGGCATATTATGAAATTAGCCGGCATGCTCGCCGAAAAGATCAATGGCAGCAGTATCATTATCAGCGATACCAATATCGCGATAAATTCTCAAACCAGTAAAGCCCGTGCAATATTTACCCGAATCCAACAAACCATCAATTGCAAAGGCGGCGGCTCCGATACCGCAATCAATGGCAAACTGGAAAAACCAACCACCATCCAATCGATCAAGCAAATCCTGGCAAAATGATTTTTTAATTGTATCACAATAATAAATATACTATAATTTACTTTGTAACAGTAATACACTTCCCATTTACTATTTATGACATTTTGCTTCTATTTTTGGAGAAATTAATACATGTTTGAAAACCCTTGGTGTATGTGGGCAATTTTAGCATCGGCAACCGCTGCTGGAAATAATGTTTTTAATAAAGCTACAGAATTAGTTCCTGATAAGAATAAAGATATAATCCGCGAAGCAAGAGTTTCATTAGCAAACTTTCTTTGCGTACTCGGCATATTCATCCTGATTGCTTGTTCCACTGCTAAAAGATGTGCTGGAGACAACAACCCTAAGATTATCTGGATCACTTATTTAATTACACTGCTTGCAACATTGACAATAGGCACACTACCTTATAAACAAACAATTTCAAAACTTGATATCTCTAAAAAATGTGTCAACAAATTTGTCCATTCTTATAGGCTGTATTCAATTGCGATATTATCCTTTTTCTTTAATATTTAACAACAAATACATCTACCAGCTAGGTAGTCAAGTAGCATGGGCAACCACTTTGCCCATGCTGTTTAAAATTTCATGAGCGAAGCTAATGCTTTTTTAACATGGTAATTCAGGAACACTCATATAATTTTCGCCAGGTTCCCGCAATCTTTTATGACAGATGATCAAATCTTTTAAGATAAGGGCTGTAGACAGATTCCGGGTTAAGCATCTGCACAGACTTTTCTTCGATATCTTCAAAACCTGATACAATCACCGTTAGCTTTTATCTTTCAGGGCCGGTGCCAAAGAATCCTTCTTCATTCAATACAGCCAAAGCTTCGATCATAGTGTCATGCACTTTCTCGGTTAAGGCATCCCAGCCATCTTCATCCAGCAAATCACCGTGAAATACCCCCCTCTCCCACTCTTCACTTCAAAAAATGATTATTAATTGTAGAATATATTTATACAATGCCCTTTGTTAACACAGGGTATCTTTAACGATTACAGTGGCATAATTAGCCCAATAACCGCATTTGAGAGTTAATATCGCCAATTCCAACTCCTGAATCAGGCAAAAATCGTACATTTTTCTTCTAATAAGCATTGACAGATAACTATGTTTTCACTATAATAAACACAAGGAAAATGGTTCTATAGTGTTATATAACCTTAAATGCTTAAAATATAAGTATTTACTTTATGATTATTTCAAACAAAGGAGAGATTAAAATGAAGAAAGTTATTCTGTGCCTGCTAGTTCTTTTAGTTGCAACAGTTACCGCCAATGCAGCGGTTACTGGCCCTGCTACTGATACAATTACTGCAACGGCAACCAATTGGAATGGCACCTTAACCCTGCCACAATTTAACCCAGATGCTCACAAAGTTAATCCAACTGACACCGTTACACTTAATTTTGTAACTTTGACTTTGGACAGTGGCGTCAGTGGCGTTATCAAATTTGAAAACCTTGACAGTACAGCTGCTACTGTTACTGGCAATCTAGCCGCAAATGTTACCGTTACAGGTGCTGGCACAACTCTGATGGCTGCACCAACTGCTTCTAAGACTGAAACTATTGCTGGCTATGATGGCAATTTAGATTTCGGTGGAACTTCTGGTAGAACTTATACAGACCTTAGCGGTTCTGACAGTGCTACAACTGACCTTACTACAGATGCTGAAAAAGCTCCATTCATTGGCCTTGGCACAATTGATTTTGCAGTTTCTGCAATTGGTGCTTCAAATGGTGCAGGTCCTGGTAATCTAATGCTTGGCTTCAACACTATTGCTGATGCCACCGCAACAGTTACTTATAACTATACATCAATCCCAGTTCCAGAACCAATGACCATGTCATTGCTGGCTCTAGGTGGCCTGGCTGTTGTAAGACGCAGAAAATAAGCTTACAGTTTAAACTGATTTAGAATTATTAAAGCTCTTTTGGTATAGTATATCAAAAGAGCTTTTTTTATTGCATTACTTTTTTGGTCCCAGATTTAACTAGACACATCATCGGCGTCCCATAAACCCCAAATTATGTCCGCTTAAAAAGTTTTTCCAGCTCTTTCAAAGACATTCTGATTTCTGTTGGCCTGCCATGAGGGCAATTGCCGCTGCGCTGGACATCCTGACGTTGAGATAACAAATGTTTCATTTCAACTTCAGTTAGCGAATCGCCTGCTTTGACCGCGGCCTTGCAGGCCATCATGTCCAGAACATTATGCACCAGCTGTTCACGCGAAACTTTGCCATCCTGATCGATTAAGACATCTAAAAGGTCGCCAACCAGTTCAGCTGGCGCTGCTTTTGATAATATGACAGGATAGCCCTGAACCGCGATAGTGCCGGGGCCAAACTGTTCCAGATAGAAGCCCAGCTTATTCAGTAGCGGGCCATATTGTTCGATAGCATCCAGCTGGCGATGGGTGACATCGACAACTTCAGGTATCAAAGCACGCTGACAAGCCAGCGGGCCTTTACTGATCTGGGCAAACATGGATTCATACATCACCCTTTCGTGCAAGGCATGCTGATCGATAATAGTCAAACCATTTTCATCCTGTTCGACAATAAATGAATTATGAATCTGCAGGAATTTACTGGTATATTGGGGGCCTGCCACAGGTTCACTGGATTGGGGCTGAGCGGGCATTTGCGGCACCTCGGCTGCATTATCCTCGGATCCCATGGAACTATCGATGCTTTGCTTGAAAGAATCGAAGTTAAATGTATTTACTGGTTTTGTCTCAGTATTTAATTTGAAGTTATCTGTTTGGGGCTGGATATTTTCTTCAAAGGTTGACTGGGCTTTATCGGCCTGGGGCCTGACGGGGTCTACGGATTTGAAAAATTCGGCCATCTTCTGCCGGGCCAGCTTTTGCTGCTCAGCTTTTTCTTCTTCGGTTGGCTGTTTGGATTCGGTGGCGACATTTTTAAATTTATCGCTGTCAAGTTTGACTGCAAGGTCGGCATTAAGGAGTTTATCGCGGATAGCGGCACGCACCTGGCCATGGACGGCATTAGAATCCACAAAGCGAACTTCTATTTTGGTCGGATGAACATTAACATCAACCATAGATGGATCGATTTCAATAAAAAGAAAAACGATAGGCTGGCGATTAATTTCCATCATACCCCGATAACCTTCACGGATGGCATGACTGACAAATTTATCTCTAATGTAACGTCCATTTAGAAATACATATTGCCATTGGGTATTATTGCGGTTTTGCTGAGGCGGTGCGATCAGTCCATTAAGCCGCACGCCCCGGTCATGCCTTTCGATTGACAGTAGCGAATCGCCCAGCTGTTTAGAAAATAACATGCCAACCCGTTGAGAAAAACTTTGATTTTCAGGCAATTCATAAATCTTACGGCCATTATGAATCAATTCAAATCGTACATTACAATGAGCTAAAACGATTCTGGTAAACTGCTCGGTAATATGGCTCATTTCGGTATTGGTAGCCCGCATAAATTTACGCCGGGCCGGAGTATTGAAAAACAGGTTGCGAACGGAAATAGAAGTTCCCTGCGAAGCCGAAACTGGTTCAGGTCCTTTAATGTCACCGCCATCAACTATAATTTTCCATCCCTGAATATCATCGCTACTGCGTGAAATAATTTCCATCTGGGAAACTGAACCAATCGACGGCATCGCTTCCCCCCTGAAGCCCAGGGTACTGATATTAAAAAGATCCTCATCGGTAGCCAGCTTGCTGGTGGCATGGGGCTGAATACACAGGCCAATATCTTCCTTGTTCATACCCCAGCCGTCATCACTTACCTTGATAAGTTTCTTGCCGCCATCCTCTACTTCAAGTATAACTTTCTTTGCGCCTGCATCAAGACTGTTTTCCATAAGTTCTTTAACGACAGAAGCAGGCCTTTCGACAACTTCGCCGGCAGCGATTTTATTAATCAGATTTTGCGATAAAACGTTTATTTTTGCCATCAATGTGGTTTCTTTCTTGCCTGGATTTAATTCTCATTTATTATATAATAGCATAAATATTTTGCCAGATATACTAGCAGAATAAAATAAAAGATTTAATAGCCAATAAGGTAAAAAACATGACAAAATCGTCGATAATCGAAATAAAAAGTGACCAAAAGTGTCTTTTCGAACCCTTTGGCGCACTTAAAAAAAGCGAAAATCAGACCCTGATGCTAGATATTGACGACCCGGAGACACTTAAAGATGAGGCCCTCGCAGAATTATTAAGGCAATCCTATCAGGGCGGCCCTGGACCCGTTGCGGGAATCAGCACCAGCAAATATGACCTTTTCGATTTTATTGACCGCGATAAAGACTTATACAACACTGCTTTAGAGTTTTTCACGCAGACTATGGAGATTATGCAAAAATCCAAGAAGCCTTATAGCCGCAAAGATTCATATAGCAAACCAGCCATTACCCTACCGATCCCAATCCTGATCATCAGAGCCAACCATATTATTAAAATAAATGATTATGAGATGGCATATAACAATATCTTCTTAGCACTAGAAGCACTGGCTAAGTCAGCAGATCAGCTTGGGGTATTTATGGCTTTTGAGAACCCTGCCAGCGGGATTTTGCTGTCTCCACTGGAAATAAGAGGGATTTTAAATCATTTTAATACACCATATGCGGGTTTATGCTTTAACCCTGGTCATGCCAGCAAATTGGGTAGCCCGATAGATTGGCTAAATATATTTGACCGTCGGGTACTGGCATTGCTTATGAGCGGAGATTGGCCGGAAATTCAGGCCAGATATGAGCAAATACCACTATGTGGAACGATTATCCAGACAAAAATTGAACAGCCATAAGAAGCAAATATTTGATTAGTCGTAATATTTTAGCGACCTGGAGCAACCGGCGTTAATTAGCCAACAAACAGCTGGTAGCGGTAGCGCCCAGCTAAAAAACGCAAATTGTGGTTTTACGCCAAAATTGCTTTAAGCATCATGGAATCTGGCATAATGCCTTAGCACGGCGCTGCCGCTTCGTGCTGTTTTGCTTCATATGGCTAAAATATTACGATTAGTCACGGATTTGGGCTTTCGCAGATTTGGTAACATTTTTTGCCAAAGCAATGCAAATAAGCAGTTTGAGGCTACGTCACCATCGACCTGCTAACGCAAGGCAATGCCACCCCAGAGATATATTTTTATTTTGAGGAAGTCTGCGGTTATGCGGGATTTCCAAAAATTAAATGAGTGTTCCTGGTTGAGCATGTTAAACTTGATGATAATCCAAGTCAGAAAGCCTGTACATTAAGACTGGCTCTTGATATAATCTACAAAACCCTTCCCGTAGATTGATTTTGTGATTATCATATACTAAAATGGTAAGGTTGACGCTATCGTCATAATTATTCTTGATGCATTTTTTAAGTATCTTAATAGTTGATTTTTTTAAAAAATCTACTATTGACGTGGTTATTAAAACAGTTTAATTACATCAAGTTATGAGTATTAAAAACCAAAATATGCCTGATTTTTGACACAAAAATAGGAATTGCCATGCAAGATGAACAACTTTTATTGCTTTTAAAAGAACGTGCACTGGAATCAGCTGCCGAAGGTGTTGTAATCGCCGATGCAAACCAGATGGGTATTCCAATTATTTATGCTAATAGAGCTTTTACTGTTTTAACCGGTTATCAACCGGAAGAAGTTATTGGCCGCAACTGTCGTTTTCTTCAGGGTCCCGACACCAATCCCGAAGCCTTGCAAAGAATTCGCAATTCGCTAGCCAATGAGAGTTTGTGCTTTGAAGAAATTCTTAATTACCGAAAAGATAACACCCCGTTCTGGAATCGACTTTCAATCACACCGGTGAAAAACGATCAGGGCCAGACAACACATTTTATTGGAATCCAGTCTGATATCACACGCCGAAGACTTGCTGAGGATTCCCTTAAGGAAGCTAATGCTAAGCTAAAAAGAGATCTGCTTGCTGCCGCAGAACTACAACAGGACCAACTACCCAAAAAGCTGCCTGATTGCAAAAAATATCGGTTTGCCTGGCGTTTTCGTCCCTGTCAAGAATTAGCAGGTGATACACTGAATATCCTTCCACTTGACGATAGGCATATAGCGGTTTATGTATTGGATGTTTCTGGACACGGCGTTCGGGCCGCGCTTCAATCATTCTCAATAAACCATGACTTACAGCCCCATCGGGGTGTGCTCAATCTGCTTTCTCCGGAAAAAGTTCTTGATTGGCTGAACATTAAGTACTCTCAGGTTTTGCAGATTGGCATGTTTTTTACAATTTCATACGGCATACTGGACACTCATACAGGAAAGTTTACCTTTTCCTCAGCGGGTCATCCAGGGCCGATTCTAACCCATAAAGACCATGCTCCCCAGATAATCGAATCACCAAGTTATCCCATTGGAATAAACCCTAAAGCAGAATATACATTAAAAACAATTCAACTCCAGGCAGGAGAAAAGTTAATTATGTTTACCGATGGCGTTTTAGAAGCTATTGACATGCAGGGTAAAGCGTTCGGTCAGACAGGTTTACTGGAAACTCTTTTTCGCAACCGGGAATTGAACATTGACGAAATGTTAGAAATGATAATGAAATCTTTGGATAATTGGGTGAATCATGCTAATCTGAAAGATGATGTATCATTAGTTGGCTTTGAATCTGTTTAAGTGGTTCATCCATAAGCAGTGGCCAGCCAAAAGTGGGCCGTGCCCACGCTGAATTATTTTTTGTATTCGATATTGGCATTATAATCTATTTGGGCCAGGAAGTTCCAATCAAAATCATCATATATTCCTTTTTTCCAGAAACGATGAAATGTCGAATAAGGCCAATCGGCCGGGCTTTCAACGTAACCATGTTTGACAGGATTAAAATGTATATAATGGAGGTGGTTTGAAAAATCTTCTTTATCCCGCAAACGATGTTCCCAGAACCGCCGCTGCCAGATGCTGTTTTCGCGTTTTTTTATTCTTGATTCGCTTTGGACGATCGCGCTGCCGCCAGCGGCCAGATAATTTTTCGAAAATTTTCGCTTGATCATCGACCAGCGTTTGGAATAGTCACTGTCATTCGGCGGCAAACGCCAGATACAATGCAAATGGTCCGGCAACAGGCAGAACGCCAGCGTTTCAAACGGCCAGGATTGCTGAACGGTTTTAAAAGCATCTTTTAATATTGGCCGGGCATTATCATCAGTCAAAAATCGGCGACGTTTATATGTCACAACCGTAAAGAAAAACGCCCCACCTTCCATTATGCTGCGGCGATAATTCGACAAAACAAACTCCGATAAAGCTTAAAAACACAACGATACCGACGGCATTATAACACCAAAAACAGATACATACAAGCCAGCAAAATCAAACGCCAATAATCAGCGTGGGCACGGCCCACCCTTGTATATTATATAAATAAGCGATAAGATATAATTGTTGTTTTAGAATTAATTGT
>JAEIOG010000159.1 GCA_016342495.1 Phycisphaerae bacterium | reverse complement strand
CAAATAACAGTTATCTTCATATGGAGATGTATCGGCAATATTGACCCAAACCTTTAATTATGACTAAGCACTAGCCAATCTGGTGCAAGAAGGTAAATATGACCGAGGAATCTTAATTTGTGGGACAGGGCTAGGCATGGTAATGTGTGCTAATAAAGTTAAAGGAGTTTTTGCGGGTAATTGCCATGATGTTTACTCAGCCGAAAGACTGAGTAAGAGCAATAATGCACAGGTCCTAACCTTTGGAGCATTAGTTATAGGGCCGAAATTGGCAATATCAGTGGCTAGTGCCTGGTTAAAGTCAGATTTTCAGGGAGGAAGGTCCAAATCAAAGGTAGAACGTATGCATGCTTTAGAAGAAGAATCTTTCCTCAAGCAGATAAGCTAAACTCTCATAAGTAAATTCTATAAAGGACTATAAATGCAACGGATAATAAATGAACCCCAGAATATTGTTGATGATATGATTAAAGGCTTTTCTAAAGCTCACAGTCAAACTATTTCGACTACTTCTAATCCAAGAGTTCTAAAATATAGCAGGGCCCCGGTAAGGGGTAAAGTTGGAATAGTAACCGGAGGCGGTTCAGGCCATAAACCGGCATTCATTGGTTATATTGGCAAAAACTTATGTGATGCAGTAGCGATTGGTGAGATATTCAGTTCCCCACCAGCAAAAGCTTTTTTTCATGCTTTCAAAGCGGCTGATAGTGGCAAAGGTGTGGCATGCTTGTATGGCAATTATGCCGGAGATAACATGAATGTCAAAATGGCTATTGAAATGGCTGAGGATGAAGGGATAGAAGTAAAAACAGTTATTGCCAACGATGATGTCCCATCGGCTCCAAAAGATCAGATAAATAAGCGCAGAGGTGTTGCCGGCGAGGTTTTGATGTGGAAAGTTGGGGGCGCAAAGGCTACTATGGGCGGTTCACTTGATGATGTGATAACGATAGCTCAAAAAGCTATCGATAACACGAGGAGCGTTGGAGTTGGTACGGATCCCTGTACCATCCCTGAAGTTGGACATCCAAATTTTACAATAGAAGAAGGTAAGATGGAAGTGGGGATAGGCCATCACGGGGAGCCAGGTATTAAAGTAGTGCCTTTGCAGACGGCAGATGAATTGGCTCAAACGATGCTGGATGTTATTTTGCCGGATATTCCTTTCAATTCAGGTGATGAAGTAGTTGTCTTATTATCAGGATTGGGCGCAACACCTGTTATGGAGCTTTATATCCTGTATAGTAAAGTCGCGGAGATATTGAACGAAAAAGGTATTAATGTGTACCGTTCTTATGTCGGAGATTATTTTACTTCCCTTGAGATGGGTGGTGTTACACTTACCCTGATGAAGCTGGACAGTGAATTGAAAGAATGTATAGACATGCCATGTGAAAGCATGGGATTAACGCAGTTGTAGTATAAATATGAGGATATAATCTATATGGCTTCTTTTAGCAATAAAAATGGTGTTATTATTACGTTAGATCTAATTGATATAATTAATGCTAATAAGCAATACCTAAGCGATCTTGATGGTTTAATTGGCGATGGGGACCATGGGATAAATATGTCAAAGGGTTTTTCAAAAGCCAAAAAACTAATCGATGAAACACAGGATAATCTTTCCAGCTCATTAAAAATCCTTGGGACCATATTGATAGATGAAATAGGCGGCTCTATGGGGCCTATTTATGGCTCAATGTTTCTGGCATTTGCGAGAAACAGTAAAAAGCATGAGTTAATAGATGAAAAAGTCTTTTCGGAAATGATTAATAACGGTCTTGAGAAAATTGTTTCATTAGGTGAGGCAAAAGTTGGAGATAAAACTTTAGTTGATACCATTACTCCAGCAGTAAGGGCATTTGACGAAGTCATTGCTAAAGGTGAAAGTTTTGCTACAGCATTAGAAATGATGAAAATTGCAGCTGAAAAGGGGCGAGATTCGACAAAAGACATGGTAGCTAAAAAAGGCAGAGCGAGCCGACTGGGTGAAAGATCCAAAGGTGTTTTGGACACAGGAGCTGTCTCGTGCTGTTTAATTCTGACAAGTATATCAGAGAGCATGAATAAAATGCTATGACCACAACTGCTTAGCTAATTTACTATTTAAAAAATAAATAATTAAAGGAATTTAATATGGACTTTAAATTTGGAGTCGATACTTTTATATGGTCAGAAGTCTTTTCTGAAAAAGATTTGTGGATAATACCAAAGGCAAAAGAACTTGGCTTTGAGGTACTTGATATTGCAATTGCTCACCCTGAAACCTTTCCAACGCAAAAAGTCAAGAAAAAGGCGGCTGAGGTTGGCATAGAACTTGTGACAACAACTACCCTCAATGACAAAACAAATATAATATCGCCTGATCCTGCTATAAGAGCTAATGG
Organism: Phycisphaerae bacterium; assembly: GCA_016342495.1. Lineage (GTDB taxonomy): Bacteria > Planctomycetota > Phycisphaerae > Sedimentisphaerales > SM23-30 > JAEIOG01. The sequence continues at coordinate 6,867 of JAEIOG010000159.1, read as the reverse complement.
TGTTCAATCACTGAAATTGCTTGTCGACATCAACTATGAACTGGGTTCCAAAATACTTGGCGGTGTAAACTATGCTGGCTGGGGATGTCTTACAGGTAAACCACGCACGGAGCAGGAATGGCAGTGGTCAACAGATGCTATGAGAGAAGTTGCCGCTTATGCTAAAGAAAAAGGTGATCTTATAATAGCCGTTGAATGCATAAACCGATTTGAAACCCATTTTTTGAATATCGCAGAAGATGCTGTGAAATACTGCAAAGATATTGGCACCGGGAATATGAAAGTTCATCTTGACTGTTTCCATATGATCAGAGAAGAGCAAAGCTTTAGAGATGCGGTTTTGACCTGCGGAAAAGAGTATCTTGGCTATATTCATGTTTGCGAGAGCAATAGAGGAATACCGGGTACAGGTCTTGTGCCGTGGAAAGAATTTTTTATAGCACTTAAGGATATTGGTTATGATGGGGCGCTGGTAATAGAGTCTTTTGATCCTGGATTTGAGGAATTAAACAGGCTTTGTGCTGTATGGAGAAATTTTGCAGAATCTGGGGAGGATCTAGCCGTCGAGGGCCTGGCTAACCTTAAAGCTATAGCAGAAGAAATATAAAAAGTTTAATCCGGAGCTTTTTAATGCAGGAGTTTTGTATGGGGGTAGGTATTGAGAATTGCTGGATACCGCAACATGACCCTGCAATTCAACCGGGTAGGTATTATTAAAAAATGGAAAGAATTGAAAAAATGCACAAAACTACATTTGGAGTTATTATAGGAAACAGAGGTTTCTTTCCGGATGTTCTGGCAAAAGATGGGCGAAAAAACATTCTTGAAATTCTCGAGAAAAGTGGTTTCGGTTCCGTAACGCTGTCGATGAACGACACGAAATTCGGTGCTGTTGAAACATTTTCTGATGCCAAAAAATGTGCGGAAAAATTCGCATATTATTCAAATGAAATTGACGGCATAATTGTAACATTACCAAATTTTGGGGACGAGAAAGGAATTGTCGAATCGATAAAACGTTCTGGCCTAAAGGTTCCTGTATTAATTCATGCAGAATCAGATAATACTACTAAAATGACAAAAATACACCGTCGTGATTCATTCTGTGGCAAAATCAGTGTTTGCAACAATCTAAATCAAGCCGGAATCCCTTATACACTGACAAAATCGCATACAGTTTCAATGAACTCAGAGGAGTTTGATAAGGAAATTCATGATTTTGCGGCGATTTGCAGAGTTGTCAAGGGGCTTAAAAATGCACGGTTCGGTGCAATAGGTGCCCGAACTGGAGCATTTAATACTGTTCGTTATAGTGAAAAATTATTAGAAGCCAATGGGATTGCTGTCGAAACTATAGATCTTTCAGAAATACTGGGATTGATAAACAAACTTGACAACAATGATCAGGCCTTGAAGCAAAAACTTCAGACCATTAAAAAATATGTTAATACCGCCAACGTATCTTCCGATTCATTATTGAAAATGGCGAAGTTTGGTCTGATTGTAGAAAACTGGATGAAAGACATGGAACTTGATGGCTCTGCAATTCAATGCTGGACATCACTTCAGGAGTTTTTTGGTATCATGCCCTGCACAATAATGAGCATGATGAGCGAATCGCTTCTGCCTTCAGCATGTGAAGTTGATATTGCAGGTCTGTTGGCGATGTACATTTTGCAACAAGCTTCGCTTAGCCCAAGTGCTATTCTAGACTGGAACAACAATTTCGGCGAGGATCAAAATAAATGTGTTCTGTTTCATTGTTCGAATTTGGCTAAATCATTTTTTGAGTCCGCTAAAATGGACTATAATACAATTATTGGATCTGTTATGGGACAAGAATGTTCATATGGGACAATATCAGGAAAAATCAGACCAGGTCAAGCCACATATTGCAGAATATCAACTTTTGATAAGGATGGCTGTATAGCCGGGTATGTCGGAGAAGGCGAGTTTACTAACGATAAAGTGGATACTTTTGGTGGTTACGGTGTGATGGAAATCCCTAATTTGCAAGAGTTGATGCAGGTTGTATGCAGGAAAGGCTTTGAACATCATGTTGCTGTTAATATTTCGTCATATGCCGAAGCAATTGAAGAAGCATTAAAAAATTACATGGGCTGGAACATCTACCGTCATAAATAGCTGAATAATATATACTTTATGATCTCATGGAATGGATTGTTCTTGCTCCAGCTAAAATGAATTTTGTTAAATATTTATGTTATGAGAAAATTATATTTTGTAAACGTTTAAATGATAAATGTGAGTTTATGTTTTTTCAGGTTTGAATATTGCTAGATTATAGTTTATTAACTTCGGATTTGGCCAATAAAATTGTTAAGTTAAACTCATTATATAATACAGAAGAAAGGTTAATATTATGTTAAACGATTTAAGCAGAAGGCAATTTATGCAAACAACCACAGCAAGTGCGTTGTTTTCCATCGTTCCCAGTTATGTCCTGGGACGTAACGGCGACACACCGCCAAGCGGAAGACTGAATATTGCCGGCATAGGCATTGGTGGCATGGGAACTGCAAATATGGAAAATTTGTGTACACCATTGGCCAAACGCAAAAAAGGTGAGTGGCCGGATGAACATTCTCAAAACGTTGTCGCTTTGTGTGATGTGGACTGGGCCTACGCCAAACATACATTTGATGCATATCCCGAAGCTAAGCGGTTTAAGGATTATCGTGTCATGTTAGACGAAATGGGCGATAAGATTGATGCAGTCATGATTGCCACACCTGACCATACTCATGCCTGCATTGCCATGGAAGCCATGCGTCTGGGCATACATGTATATGTCCAGAAACCCATGGCGCATTCGGTGTATGAAACCCGAATGCTGACCGAAGCAGCTCATAAATACGGTGTTATCACGCAAATGGGCAATCAGGGCCACAGCAGAGAAGGCATCCGATCGATTTGTGAGTGGATTTGGGACGGCGCTATTGGCGACATATGCGAAGTTCACTCCTGGACCGACCGACCACTTTGGCCGCAAGGGAAATTGAGACCGACTGAGACGACAAAAATACCCGAAACGCTGGATTGGGATTTGTGGCTCGGCCCGGCACCGTATCGGCCTTACAATTCAACTTACTGTCCATGGAATTGGCGAGCATGGGTTGATTTCGGCACAGGGGCGCTGGGCGATATGGGATGTCACGTTCTGGACCCAGTCTTTTGGTCGCTGAAGCTGAAGTACCCCACCAGTGTTCAGGGCACTTACGCTGCCAATATGACCGAAAGATGGAAAAAAATAGACGTAAGTGAATCCTATCCACTGGGTTCGATTATCCATTTGGAATATCCGGCACGTGAGTCCATGCCAGCGGTTAAGATTCATTGGTATGACGGAGGATTAATGCCAGAACGGCCGAAAGAACTCGCAGATGGCCTGCGGATGGGAGATGCCAACGGAGGCACTATCTTTGTTGGCGACAAAGGAAAAATTATGTGCAGCCATAACGGCGAAAGCCCGCAGATTATTCCTTTCAGCAAGATGAAAGCCTATAAACGTCCGCCAAAGACATTGCGGCGTATCAAGACCAATCACGAAATAGAATGGGTCAATGCGATTAAAGAAGGTCGTCAGGCCAGTAGTAACTTTGACTATGCCGGACCTTTTACAGAAATGGTGCTGATGGGTAACCTATGCTTGTTCAAGCCTGGCGAAAAACTGCAGTGGGATGGTGAGAATATGAAAGTCACCAATCACCCAGATTTAAATAAATATATTAACCCGCCGTACCGTGAAGGCTGGAAGCTCTAAAAGAAAGTTTAATCCCAAAACCGGAGAACTTATGCGAAAAAATATTATCTTTTTAAATCTTTCACTCTTATTGGTGATGGCTATAACTCAGATTAGCTGCAAGCTTGTTCACCCGACGCCGACAGATGCCGGCTGGGAGCAACTGGTCAATGCTGATTTATCTAATATGGAAGCTCCCAAGAAAAACTGGTATTTAAATGAAAATGGTGAGCTGACAGCGGACACCCAAGGTGGCGCTGATATATGGACAACCACCCAATACGACAATTTTATGCTGGATTTGGAATATAAAGTCGGGCCCAAGGCTAACAGCGGCATTTTTCTTAGGGCACAAAACCATGGCTGGTTCCCGTGGATGGAAGTGCAGGTTGAAGATTCCTATGGCAAGCCAGTGGCTAAGAATACTCCCGGCGCCATCTATGATATTAAAGAGCCGACCATTAACGCAGTTAAACCTGCCGGCCAATGGAACCGAATGACCATTACCGCCAATGGGCCGTTGATTTGTGTTGTTTTGAACGATCAGAAAGTGGTAGATATCAATCTGGATGACTGGACAACAGCCCATCAGAACCCTGACGGCAGTGAAAACAAATTTGACATCCCTTATAAGGATTTGCCACGAAGTGGCTGGATTGGATTCCAGGGTCACACTGGCAAAGTGTGGTATCGTAATATTCGAATCAAAAAACTGTTATAAATATTCAGTTAGGAGAGATATGTACAAGATAACTGTAAATCCCAATAGGAAAATTGGAAATATTAATAAAAATATTTATGGCCATTTTACCGAACATGCCTTTCGAAACATAAACAAAGGAATGTTTGATCCTGATAGTAAATTGTCGAATGAATCAGGATTAAGAAATGATGTTATAGAAGCTCTAAAAGAAGTAAAAGTGCCGGTGCTAAGATATCCAGGAGGTAATTTTGTTTCAAATTACCATTGGGAAGATGGCATTGGTCCCAAAAAAGATAGAAAGAAAAGATTTGAATATGCATGGCAAACAGTAGAAGATAATCAATTTGGAACCAACGATTTTATTCAATTGTGCAGAGCTACCGGAGCAGAACCATATATTTGCTGTAATATGGGAACCGGTACGATAGAAGAAGCTATGAATTGGGTCGAGTATTGCAATAGCGACAGAGACACCTATTATGCTAATCTTAGAAGGAAAAATGGCTTTGACAAGCCCTTTAATGTCAAATACTGGGGATTAGGAAATGAGTGCTATGCCCCCTGGCAAATGGGAGCTGCTGTCAATGCAAAAGACTATGCACAAAAAGCGCTGGAATTTGGTAAAGCTATTCGATCTGTAGATCCCAATGCACATCTTGTAGGATGCGGATTCGAAAGCGACCCTGCCTGGAACGTTGAAGTGCTGGGTATTTTGAAAAATATGATAAATAGTATATCCGTTCATCATTATTCTGTCGATTGGGGTTGTTTTGATTTAAATGATTATTATCAGCTTATGTCTATATCTGAGTTTGTAAACGGACTGGTAAAGAGCGTCAGGGCAGCGATAGAGGGCGTAACTGGAGATATCTATCATCCGATAAAGATAGCACTTGATGAGTGGAATATGTTTGGATGGGCTAATGAACGGGTAGATGATAACAGCTTCTATACCCTTGAAAACGGGATTGTTACCGCTTCTATCCTTAATACTTTGATAAGAAACTGTAATATTGTTGATATGGCAAATTACTCGGTATTTGTAAATATCAATGGGGCTATCCAGACCAGCCAGCGAGGTATTGTGTTAAGGCCTCAGTATTATGTGTTTAAGTTGTTTACTGAACACATGGCAGGTTTATTAGTTGATTCTGAAGTTGTCAGTGAAACGTTTGAAACAAATATGCCGATAGATCGACGGGTATTTAAAGATTATTTTAACGAAGCTGCTGTAGAAAAAGGTGGACGACTAAGGAGTGAAGTTGAAACCCAGGTTAAAAGAGAGATGAAATATTTAGATTCAGTATCGACTATTGATGAGCAGAATAAAGAAATATCCATTTCTTTGATTAATAAAAGTTTAGAAGATGATATTGATTGTGCTATTGAAATCTCAAATGACATAAGCATTAAACATGCTCAAATGCATACTATCTGGAGTGCAGGTATTAAAGACTATAATTCTGAAGAGATAGAAAACATTGGTATTGAAAGTACCGAAATAACTAAAATAGCTAAAAAGATAAAGGTAAATATCCCAAGGCATTCAATCAATGTCTTGAAGTTAAAATATTAAAAGAGGCGTGTCCTGTGCAATAATCCATCAGAGCGTAAAAATGCATGAAATCGGACTTTGATTTATGAAAATTGTTCTTTTAGAATCGGATATGAGGTGTTATTGAAGGCTGGCAGGCTTTGAAATCTCAGATTTTAGCAGTAATTTACCAATCTACGCGGGTGTGTTCAATTAGCTGTGTAAATGGTCTCAATAATTTCAGGCAGATTACGTTTCTGCCTTGATTTTCATAGCATTTTCAATTAAGTTACTGAACTTTTGCAAACTTAACTCATCGAAAAAGTCTTCGTGATGTCGAAGCAGCTTTCAATGCAATTGGCAAAAAAGCTTATCACATGGGAATAAAATCTAAGATCGCAAAAAGCACATTGGCTGATGCAAACGAACAACGCAATTGGCAAATTATGCTGACTTTGCTCAGGTATTAATTGTTCATGCTCGAAAGCTTTATGCCAACGAACCTCTTGATGTTCAATGGGAAGGCGAGGTTTATGCTATTGACTCAACGACCATTGATCTTTGCTTATCAGTTTTCCCATGGGCAAAGTTTCGGCGTACAAAGGCAGCTATCAAATTGCACACAAAAATCAACCTGCGTGGCAATATACCGGAGTTTATCCATATTTCCGATGGCAAGCTCAATGATGTAAATGCTTTAGATTTGATCGTTCCTGAACCCGATGCTTTTTATTTATTTGATCGTGCTTACATCGATTTCCAAAGATTATTTTTGTTCGATCAAGCAGGAGCTAGTGCTCAGTCACACTTTAATAGTTTGGTAGAGTGATTTCAATTTTGTCTGAGCGTTTTCAACCTTAAACTGCC
>JAEIOG010000158.1 GCA_016342495.1 Phycisphaerae bacterium | reverse complement strand
AAATAACAGTTATCTTCATATGGAGATGTATCGGCAATATTGACCCAAACCTTTAATTATGACTAAGCACTAGTTTTCAAATATCTTAATAGAAAACACCTAATGAACTTGAAGGAAGATAGTAGTCTCAGTATGGCAAAGACTATAGTTGTCTTGCTCAATAAATAATCGAAGCATGAAAATGAGTGAAAATTGCCATTTATTTAGAAAATATTGATTTTTAAAAACTTAATATGGGTAAGTTTTGTTCTGAACTTTCAGCCGTGAAATTGAAAATTTAGCTTAATTTTCAGGTTGTGCGCGTATCGATGCTGCATAGCTTTGATCCTAAATTCCGCAATAGAAGAACACGACCTCGCATAAGTGCTTGTTTAGTAAAGTTTTATCATTTTCACTTGCATCACCTAATAGGTGAATTTCAACTGCGGAGCAGTTAAAACGAAATATTGATATAAACTATTGCAATATAAATATTTGCATTAATATTTGTACGATATTCCTGAAATTTAACTGCGGAATTTAGGTTGATTGTAGCTATATCAATTAAGCCGCACGGGTGTAGATGTGATGCAGGCCACCAAGGATTGGCTTGCTGATAATCTTGCCTTCGGTTTGGGTTTTCCGATGTTCAGGAGCATCTTTTTCCAGCGACATATGCGTGCGACTAGGGTTGTAATATTCCTCGATGTATTCTTTGAGGATATTATGCAAATGCTTTTCATTGAATATTATCATGTGATTTAAGCATTCTCGACGAAGTGTACCGTTGACACGCTCGCAAATAGGATTTTGCCATGGACTTCCAGGACTTGTTGGCTTATCTTCTAGTCCCATGTTTTTGATGCAGGTTTTAAATTCTTCACTGTAAATCTGATCATTATCTCTGATGATATATTTGGTAGTTTCATCAAAAGCCAATGTTTCACGCAATTGCTGCATGGCCCATTGCGATGTAGGGTGCGAAGTTACACCAAAATGTACGATTTTACGTCTATCATGCGATATAGCAATGTAAACATAAATAGGGATTGCTCAATAAATCACAAGTTATTTATTGCAAAAGGGTTATGGTTTAAATAGAATACTTCAGGTGAACGATTACTATGGCATTTTGGCTAAAACCCTTGCATCTGGAGTTATTGATGTATCGCAAAGACAATCCGAATCAATTGCAATTTGAAGATTTCTATCATCCTTTTGGCGGCAAACTCAATAGTCAAAATCGCTGGATAACGATGGCCAATAAATAGGTGACAGTCCCCTATTATTCCCAAAATTATAAACAGCAAAAGCAAAACAAGCAAAAAGCGTTGAGTCAACTTCACCATCGGGCTGCTACGCAGACCGCAACCACCCCGTCGCGATGTCCTGACACGCATCAGCACCCATCCGGCCAAAAACATCGACCAACTCTTGCCAACTAACTGGCAACCCCCCAATCCCCCCATTTTAAAACAAAAAAAGCAGTCATAAGTCTTTAACCTATAACAGCTTAGAATACATTGGCTACGAGTGGGCTCGAACCACTGACCTGCGGGCTATAAACTCGAATTTCCCATTTGTAAACTATTGTTAACAAACGACTTACAACTACAAAATAAAGACTTATGATGCTAACCGAATTGCAACCGAAGCCTGACAGTAGCCCAAAGGTACATCGCTATTGCAAATTTCATTGCAATTCTGGGTTTGGATTAACCTATATCTTCTACTAATGTAACGTTATGGCAATTTGTCGCTCGCCCCTGTCAGCCAACGACGAAGGGCCAAACCTCCATGATCTGTAAAGTTCGATAAGCTTCGCTCCTCGCTGGAAACCTTGCTTATTTTCGTGACACACTTTTTTGACGAGAACAAACCAATAATCACTAAATCAAACTGCTTGTCCAGCCATCTTTTAACATTTGACTCATCTGAGCAACAACCTGAGCATTTTCCGGCAATTCAGCAATATTAGCATTTTCGTAAGGATCATTAGTATGATCAAAAAGCATACGAGCATTGCTCCATTCTGAATACAGGTACCGGTCAGTTTTTACTGCTTTTGCTCCACCATATGTGCTAAATACGGCACTTTTCCATTTAAGGTCCGGATTGCTTAGTAAAGGTACAAAACTTGTGCCTTGTACCTGTTCTCTAGGAATTGGGATTCCTGCCAACTGACATAAACTCGGATAAATATCCACGAACTCTACCAGTGCATTCGTTTTATTATTTTTTTTATAACCAGGAACACGAATAAGCATTGGAACTTGCAATGCATTATTAAGGGTATTGTGCTTACCCCAAAAATCGTGTTCACCCAAATGCCAGCCATGATCACCCCAAAGAATTACAATTGTGTTATCGGCAAGTCCCTGACTTTTAAGTTCAGCCAGGATCTTTCCGATTTGAGCATCAACATAGCTTACGCAAGCATAATAACCATGACGTGCTTCTCGATGAAATTCATCTGTACTTTTGCGTCCCGCAACTCTTGCATATTGATTAATTTCTCCAGAATCTCCACATGCCGAAGGAAGATTACTAGGCTTAAATCGATTCGGAGCCATATCAATATCTTCACGTCTGTACATATCCCAATATTTTTTAGGTGCATTAAAAGGCAAATGGGGCCGCCAGAAACCACAAGCTAAAAAGAAAGGCTTTCCTTTTTTCTTTAAGCGTCTGAGATCTGCTATAGTTTTTTGGGCAACTTTGCCGTCCTGGTAGGCATTGTCAGGGACATCAGCGGATTCACAATATGGCCCTCTACCGGAACTGCTATTTATATAGTTGGCAGAATCAGGATTATTCCAAAGACCATAAGTATTATATTTAGCCCAATCACCGGGTCCATGATAAATCGGCACTGAACGCCATGGTTTTTCACTCCAGCTGTTCTCGTCATCGTGCATATGATGATATATTTTGCCATTAGAAATGCTATGATAGCCATAATCCTTAAAATATTGAGGAAGACTCTTAAAGCTTTGACTTAGATTGCTAGTATACCATTGGTTTGAATTAGTTCGAATACCTGTCATGGCACTTACTCTTGAAGGTCCACAAACAGGAACCTGACAATAGGCACGATTGAATAATGTGCCTTCGCTTGCTAAACGATCAATATTTGGAGAAATAGTTTCTGTATGGCCATAACAACCCAGCTGAATTCGAAGATCGTCAACAGAAATAAAAAGGATATTTGGTTTTTGCCCACTTTGAATTTTCAGTTTACTACTGGAAACAATATCAGCTGCCTGTCCAAACCTATTGCCTAACAACCCTGCACTGAAAGTTAACATTGAGGTATGTTTTAAAAACTGTCGGCGATTTATTCGTATTAAATTATACATAACCTTGTCCTTTACTTAATTTATCAGCCAATATTGCGCCAGAATGGCAAAATCAAAGATATCAATTTTACCATCATTACATGGGTCTACCGGTGACAATGCCGGTATTAACCATTGCGTGATCTGGTCATTTTGCCCTTTCGCCAAATACACAATTTCATTATGCGACAATGCATAACTATATATCATGAAATCATCTATTTTCCCATGCCAATAGTTACTTTGAGTATCTGAGCTAACTCCAATATAAAAAGGAGCTGGTTCAGTCTCAAGCAAATCTATGGTCTGGCTAGTATTATTGGCAGCAATAATTCCATTTATATATATTCTTATCATACCTTCAGTGAAATTAACTGAACATGCAAGATGGTTCCAACCTGGTTGAATAAGTTGATTTATATCCATATCCCAGAACACATTTTCACCAGTATCGTCCAAACCAACAAAAAAGTTAATTGGCACAAATTTGCTTAGATTATTATTGAAATCTTTATATACCCATAAAGCTACCGTAAAATCAGCATTAATACTTGAAGTAATATCAGCAGGCATGTGCACATAAACCGAGCCATCCAGGCTAAGGCACCCCGAGGAATCTTTTCCACCTGATTGCCAGGCATAATTAGGGTCATAAGCATTGACTAGAACAGCGTCAAAACCATTGCCTGACAAATCATAAATGTTTATCCCATTAGTTTCGTTGAAATTATAGCTGACAAGTAATTTATTACTATCTGGTGCAGAAGCAACTACACTATATTCAGAATTCAACCATACACTAGCCAATTCAATCAAATCAGTAGTATCAATTAAACAATCGCCATTCATATCTGCAGCCAAAGCTTCTGTATGTTTACAACAAAATGGTTTTAAACATATTTCATCAATTCCAACAATTGCCTGGTTGGCTGGCGAAATAGTGTCAGTGTCACCAATCCTGAATATTAAACCTTTAACTATAGATAAGTTTACACCAGCGAACTGGATTAATTCTATTGTGATTTCATTCCATACTAAGGAACCGAGGATGCATGGGTCAACAACAGAAACTGTTACTTGTTTGCCAGTTTCATCAAATAGAACAATCTCTATTTGGTCAATATTGCTGTCACCACGGAACCAAAATGACAGCTGTGTCATTACAGATGCCTCCCAATCCATAGAAGCATCAAAAACATATTTAACTTCTGAATAAAATGGGGCAATGTCATTATTACATAAAACTTCGAGATACCCTGCAGCATATGGACATATCACTGCAGATGTAGAATTGGTTCTGCCATCAATGCATCTATCCAATATTTTCGAATCATTGTCATAATACTCGTCAAAATCTTCAATCATATAATCAGAACCTGTAGTGAAACTCCATATCTGCCCCTTTGTTTTTCCACTATCATTAACTTCATCAATTTTCCAATAATAAGTAGAATCAGCAACGGTAAAATCGAGAAGATATGAAGTATCTGGATGATTACCCTTATATATAAATGAATCAGTATCAGCATTCAAAATATCATCAAGACTTGTCCCAATATAAATATCATGGGAAATAGCGTTTGTCCCAGCAGTCCAGGCTAATTTATCCAGCAGAGAAACGTCAATAGCTCCATCTTCAGGATGTGGAACACTTGCCTGTTTAGGAAGAGATACTATAGTTTCATATATATGGATATTGCCAAAAAAAGATTCTCCAGTGGCTGGGACAACATCATGATCATTGACAAAAAACAGGTATTGCATTGGGCCTGTATAATATTGACCAACAGGAATTATATAATGTTTAACAGCAGGAGAATATGAGTCATAATCATTAAAATCAGTAAGCTCAGTCCCAGAAGCCTGGCTACCATATAATTTAAAGCGATTATTGCTTTGTATCTGAAGATCATCATCAAAACCAATACATTGTTCTTCACCTTGAACACTACTTTGGAAATCAAATTCAATAACAGTGTTAGCTGTAACTTCATGATTAAGAGCGATAGCTTTCCAGGTATTTCCAGTAAGATGGAGTATTGTACCATTACCCTCTATTTGAGCAACTCCTCCCGAATCTTGAGAGCCGCCATAACTAATAATCGGATAATCATTAAAATTAATATCTTGTTCTTTTTCGATTTGAATATCTGAAAATGTCATGCTACCTATGCCAGTAGTGGTATTCAACAAGAAAAAAGTATTATAATTTGATGCTGATTTGGTTGTTGTGGTAACTTCAATAACTTTATCATCTAATGTTGAAATAATTTCATATTCCTCTTCATTAATACGCATAATAGAAAAAGAAAAAGCATATACCACAGCTTGAACTAATGCCGGACAATCCGATTGACTGGCTAATAAAGTGGAATCTGTGCCAGACACCGGATTTTCATATCCAACTATTCGGGTTCGTAACGCCCCAATACCATTGATCGTTGGCCACTCAGCCCAATACCCAAACATGTCGTTGAAGGCCACATCAGAATTTGCTCCATTAAGGTTATTTTCTAAACTAGAGCCGCCATTGTTAAAAAGTCCAAAACGCAGGGTGTTCGAGCTGCTAACATTATCTTCCAGGACAATTGAAAATTTCAGGATAATTTTATCCCCGTTATAAAGCAAAGTTTTATCTGGGAAATATGTCCATAATGCCCCTGTTTGGGCGGTCGTTTCAGCTGGGATTTCTGATAGCCCCCAAGTAAAAGTATTATTATTGAGAATCGAAAACTGTGGTGTTCCATATTTTGAACCAGTATACCAAGGTCCATCTAATGACAACAGTTCAGCCTTTGCATTCAAACAAATCAAAAGAAAGTAAATTAAAAATGGCAGTTTTATATTCATTATTTCTCGCTCCTTTAATAAGTTATATTGCATAAGACAAAACTCTATTGAGCCTTGCCTTATGCATAAAACAAATATCAAATAGCCACTATGGCAAGCAATCCGGAACTATACCACAATCTAACCAATGAACCGCAAATCTGGAAAAATCAATCAGATTGACACGGCAATCTTCATTGAGATCATAGATAGGTGGTGCAACACATATCTCGCCACCCATTTCATCGGTAAAGAGAAGTGCCATTTCCGTATCGGTAAGAGCGTAATTATATGCTCTTAAATCATCAACCATACCCTGAAAGAAATTGGTTCCCTCTCTATTTACACCAACAGCTAGCTGACCAAAATTATTATCAGTGAAATTGCCGTATGCTACCCATTCCCCATTAAAATACAATTTAGAGGTTTCACCATCACATGTAACTGCGACCTGCGCCCATGTATTAGGGTCGATAATTCCAAGATTTCCAATAGCTGATCCATTATAGCGGAATTGACCTGCAGAAATGTCGAACTGGAAATCAAGAACATCGCTGTTGTTATTAAATACCCCTGTACTTGAAGCCTGAAGTGCATTGCCGGTATTAACCCATAAAGCTACCGTGAATTGTGGAAGGACTAATGCTTCAGGGAACTCATGGATAACAGCAGCATCCTGCCCATCTAAAAAGATTGCCTGACCGATCAGACCTTCACCATATGTTGGTTCCCCAAATTCTGTACCATCATAGTCATTGGCAATATCATTTGCATTGCCATCAAATGGCCAGTGAGCAAAAAGTCTTTTTATCACTAGGGAAGCATCACTGGATTCGGATGTTTTGCCGTTATCTATCAAGGTTATGATACAGTAATAGGTGCCTTCATCAGGATCTACCTGGACTGAAGGTATAGTGTAGGTATCAGAATCAGTGCCAACAGGATTTGCTGTGTCACCAGGTGAGCCACGATACCATTGATAACTTAAACCTGTCGAATCCCCTTCAAAAGGATTATTTGCAATAACGGTAAATGAAGCTTCTGTCCCCGGATGCATATACAATCCTTGAGGTTGGGATACTATTTCAGGCACTGACAATAAAGTTTCAAAAGTCCATTCCATACCAATAATTGTTGCTGGATCATCTTTCGATGAGTTATTCACTGATTCATCAATACGCCATTTATAAGTTTTATCCCTTTGCAATTCAGTTGGTGTATACGTTGTAGTCCCGACAGGCAATTCAGTTATGAAATACATATTTGGATCATCTGGATTTGCGAGATTTCCATAGAGAAAATGCTTAGTAATGTCATGATTTACTTGTAAGACATCATTAGGGTCTGTTCCTGCAGACCAACTAAGTAAGTTATCCAATTCGATGTCAACGCCACCTGAAACAGGATATGGAGTATTTGCCCAGTCATTATAAATCACTTTCATTTCTTTAAAAGTTATGCTACCAATTCCTGTGATTGGATTTAAAAGGCAAAATGTATTAAATATAGTTGTGTCTATCATGGTAGTGGTCGTGCTTATGATGGAATCTGCAAAAGTTCCGGTAATCTGGAATTGAGTATCATTAATACGTGCTATAGTCAAAGTGCAATTATATTCAACGCCATTAGTCATAGCTGCAAAACCTCCGAGACTTCTCATTAGAACTGAATTACTGCCTGAAGTTGGATTTGTAGCGCCTTCGATTCTCCCTCTTAAATTCATAGTTCCGCCGGTAGTCGTCCATTCTGACCAATACCCAAATGTGCTAAGAAATCCGCTATCAGCATTATTGCCAGGTAGATTTTTTTCTACTCGGGTAGCACCATCGTTAAATAAACCAAAGCGCAATTGATTGGCACTGGTAACATCATCATTAATAATCATGGTGAAATCCAGTGTTATTTTATCACCAATTGTATCTAAAGCAATATCTGGGAAATAGGACCATAAAGCCCCTTTGGTTGCACAAGTGCTGTCTGGAACTTCACCTGTACCCCATGTAAAGGTATTACTGTTAGTGGCTGAAAGACTTGGTGTTCCATATTTTGAGCCTGTGTACCATGTTCCATCCAGATTTGTTGCCATCGCTGGGACACAAAATGCTAATAGCAAAATAATCGTATAGTTTTTTATTCTCATTGTGATTCTCCTTATATAATTAATATAGAGATATTTCATTTAAGTTTATAATGCTTTACTGTATACAAATTGGCACTATCCCACAATTCAGCCATTCGCTTGCGAGCATCGCTAAATCAACTACTGTGACTTCACAATCTCCATCAAAATCATATTCTGGTGGCATTGCGCAAATAGATTCATCTGTTCGAACTTCGGTATAAATTGTAGCTATTTCGATAGCATCAAGTGAATAATTATACACCCTGAGATCATCAAGCATACCAGTATAAGCATTAGCTTCCGCACCACGATTATTCAACATGCCAACATAAATCGGAAATTCCCAAGCTGAAAATGTTTCTGGATTATTTCCGGCCAGAACATACTGTTTTTGCGGCTCACCATTTAAGTAAATCTCAAATTCAGTTTCAGGCCCAGTAGTATAAGCAAACGCAATATGGTGCCATTGTCCATCACGAGCAATATCAATTTCAACTTGTCTCATTGTGCCATCTTCATCTCTTATCGCGAATCTCAACCGTTGACTAACAAAAAGAATATTTAACATTAATGATGAATTTTGACTTGCTGTACCAATAAGCGTATCTGTCGTAGTAGAAACGCTATTGAACCAGAAACAGATAGTGCCGTTATCCATTGCACCACCATTGGCGATACTTGGATAAGCATTTGGGCCAAGATCAACATAGCGATTACCATAAAACTTGGCTGCCTGGCCAACTACACCATCGACAAATTCAGGACCGTCATTCACAGCTGTACCATCATTACTGCTTTCGGAATCATTCAGATTACCGTCAAAGGTATAATGCTGAATCATACTAGGAGTATTAGGATCACCACCAAACACTTGACAGGAAATCCCAAGCAATAATACAAGAAACAATACCTTCATTTTCATAGCAAATCCTCCATTAAAGAGAAGTTCGTAATTTCAGTTGTTATGGATAATTTTCACAACCATTACATTGGAAGCGAAACAACCGATTTTTTGCAAATTAAAGAAAATTTGGACAAAAGGTAAACTTTGCCACCCTTGCCCAAAGAAAAATATCTATTTTCTTTTTCTAATCAAACCAAAACCACCTATGCCAAGCAGCAGCATGGCTGCGGGTTCTGGGACTGCTGAATATACGACGCCATCATACCAGGTTCGATATGAACTAAGCGTTCCAGCCAGATCATCAATATAAACAACGATTTCGCCATTGATATCCGCGGTATGTAAACGCCGGCGAAAAAGTGCAGCGCATGTCGGCGGAAAAGTGTGGCGCTTTTGGGTAAAATATATCCCGTTTTATACGGGATGTCAA
>JAEIOG010000157.1 GCA_016342495.1 Phycisphaerae bacterium | reverse complement strand
TATACTAGTAATGGTCAATTGGATGTAGCCACTGATGCCAAAGACAATGAAACTGATTATGATTATGATGGATTTGGGCGTTTGAAAACCATTACTTATGCCGACAATACTACCGAAGAATTTGAATATGATGCAGCATCAAATTTAACTAAGTTTACTAATCGTGCCGGGCAGGAAATTAGCTTTACTTATGATGCCTTAAATCGTTTGAAGACTAAAACCCGTCCAGGTGAATCGGCGATAACTCTGGTTTATGATATTGCGGGCCGTGTAGTTGAAGTTACAAATGGTTCAAGTGATATAGATATGGCTTATGATCTTCCGGATCTGGCTGTAACTGTTACTGATCAGAATAATCATGCGGTAAAAACCAAGCAGGACATCATGGGACGGCGTGATAAATTGACTTATCCAGATTATACCGATGTCAGTTATAGCTATGATAATTTGGGGCGTTTGACGCATATTAAAGATAATAACAATAAGGCTATTGCTGAATATGTTTACGATGATCTTTCTCGCCGTAAAACGCTAAAATATTATGATTCTTCCGAAACTCTGATTAATACAACAACATATGATTATGAAGACCATGCAGACACTACGACTTATGGTTTAAATAACGATCTTGGAAATCGCATTGAGGGAATTACCCATTCTCCTGTGGGCGAAACTAACGATATTACTCTGGGCTATACTTTCGATAAAGTCGGAAATCGAATGACACGCAGTATCGGTTCTGAAATAGAATATTATGGATATGATAGTATCTATCAGCTCACAGATATTGATTATAGCGATGGGCTGGCTTCTGATTATGCTTATGATAAAGTGCGTAATCGTGTTAGTGTTGTTGATTCTCTGCTGGCTGGAGACTTGGTAGCTCATTGGAAACTGGATGAAGGTACTGGTGGTCATGCCTTTGATTCATCAATAAATGATAATGTCGGTGTAGCAATTAATGGCCCGGTATGGACTAATGATGCCAGAATCAATGGTGCTATGCAATTTGATGGTGTAGATGACCATATTGCCGTTGCTGATGATGATTCACTTGATTTTGATGGTGCTTTTACGGTTGCCGCCTGGGTTAAAACTGATACAGCGACCGATATGCGTTACATCGTATTTAAGGCCGATACCACAACTGTCGATGGTTTCTATCTGGCAAAAGTCAATGGCCGCTGGCAGTTTGTCTGTGCAGTAGATGGTACAATGCCTTATGTAGCCAGTGACGTTGCTGTTGTAGCTGATGTCTGGACCCATGTTTTAGG
This sequence comes from Phycisphaerae bacterium, assembly GCA_016342495.1. Taxonomy (GTDB): domain Bacteria; phylum Planctomycetota; class Phycisphaerae; order Sedimentisphaerales; family SM23-30; genus JAEIOG01. The sequence goes on along the minus strand of JAEIOG010000157.1, from coordinate 8,501 downwards.
ACGACGTCTGGCAAATGGCACCATGGAAATCTTTGTCAATGGTGTCAAACAAACCTACAATACTGCCAGTTGTCCTGGCACTATTAATTCTACTGGTGGACTTTATATTGGTGATGATGTGGAATTCCAGCCTCAAAATGATTTAGCTTTTGATGGTATAATTGATGAGGTTAGTATCTTTGACCGTGATTTATCTGATACGGAAATAGCTTCACTTTATAATTCAAGTCCAACTTTATATAATGTCAATAGTGTCAACCAGTATAAAGATGTCAATCTGGCAGCTCATTGGAAGATGAATGAAGGTAGTGGTACAGTTGTTGCAGATGAAACTGTCAACTGGTATGATGGTACAATCGCTAATGCCAGCTGGGATACCAATGGTAAAATTGAAAATTGTCTGCAATTTGATGGTAGTGGCGACTATGTCAATTTCGACGAATTCAAAGGCATTTCCGGCAGTTCTCCTCGAACAACTTCTGCCTGGATTAAATGCAGTACCGGTGCATATGCTATCATGCAATACGGCACCGAAACAGTCAATGGTATCTGGCTGGTCTCAACATATCAGAATAAGCTGACTTTGACCACCTATGGTGGCTATATTCAGGGAACCACTACGATAACTGACAATCAATGGCATCATATCGCCGTGGTGCTGGAAGCCGGGGATGATTCTACCGATGATGTTAAGCTTTATGTTGATGGTGATCTTGAAACTATAAATTATGCCAGTACTAACCCGGTTAATACCGTCGTTGGGCATACGCTGTGTGTTGGTGCCTGGCATCATGATAATGATACTTATAACTATGATTTTAATGGCTATATTGATGATGTTCGGGTTTATAATGATGGCTTAAGTGCCGCCGAAGTGAATCAGTTGGCAGATGCTACCGCAGAAAGTGATAATTTTGGCCTGGCTTATGATGCCAACGGCAATCTGGCCCATGATATCCTCGGCAATCGCTTTACTTATGATTGTGAAAATCGTATGACCCAGGCGGTTGTGGGTTCAACAACCTGGACTTATGGCCATGACCTCTTTGGCCGCCGATTAAGCAAGAGCGATGGCACAGCCACGACAAGTTACGTTTATGATGGTACGCAAGTTATCGCCGAATATCAAGGCATAACCCTGAAAAAGAAGTACATTTATGGCCCTGGTATTGATCAGCCAATCGCCCTGATTTATGTTGACGGCAATACGGAAACTTGGTATTACTATTTACAAGACAGTTTAGGAAATGTAATCGCTCTTATAGATGATAGCGGTGCTATCGTCGAGACATATGAATATACGCCGTTTGGTACGCCAACGATCAAGAATGCCAGCGGAACCGAGATAGCCACCAGCTCTGTCGATAACCCCTATATGTTCACCGGCAGAAGATGGGACGCCGAAACTTCAACCTATTATTATCGCTTCCGCAACTATTGTCCTATGCTGGGTAGATTCATGCAAAATGACCCGCTGGGCTATGTCGATGGCATGAATCAGTATGCTTATTGTGGTAATAATCCGGGTAACTGGGTTGATCCGATGGGGTTAATGTATGCGCCAGGGTTTGGCGATGGCGTCATGAACCCTTGTGCAATGACATTTTCAGAAGCGCCAGGTGCTTCCACTACAGACGCATTTTTCGATATGCACCCAATTGATAGTGACGCATTTTTAACTTTACTTCAATTATCAGGCTTACGATTTGATACTATTGAGCAGGCTATGTCTGTTGCTCTCGGTTTTGCATATGATAAAAGTGATAATTGGGGTGCTGAGTTTGGCGGTCTGTGTGCGAAAGATTGCGATGGCAAATATTACATAAGTTCGTTCGACGCTGGGGAATTACCTTCCTTCAAATATCCTGGGCATGTTACTATTCCCATACCATCAGAAAATGACATAGCAATGTTTCATTCTCATCTCCATAATTTGCCGTTTAGTGATCAAGATATCAGTGCATCGAAGCAATTTGGTTTGCCATCATATTTAACTAGACCTGATGGGTCCTATAGATATAATCCTGATACTAACGTGGTAGAATATTTTATAGGAGGAAAGTGGGTATTTTCTGATAACTTAAGTGAAAGAATAAAATGATCTGAAGGATTTACGGTTATTTAATTATGAATATGTGGAGAATTATTATGATGGCAATTTGTAAAATTTATATTTTATTATGCATTTGTGTAATATTAACTGGATGTCAACCACAAAAGGAAATAGAAATATCACGACAAGAATTTTTTGATTTAGCTAAGAAAGAAATACTCAATCATAGATTTTTCCCCAATGGGATTGATACTTATTATGATGAAGGCAATATTTTATGGGAGAAAAATTGTGCGGTCCCTCTTTGCCAAAAGACCAGTGTTAATGATATGGTTAATTTGGGATATTTACGAGATTATAACTTTCAGGCTATTCGATGTGATAGTCGTTTACTCAATAAAGTATATAAATCTTTTGAGCACAAACCTATTATACCGCAACAAAGCCGATGGGTTTTGTTAGATAAAAAGACAGGGGAAACTATTGGAGTTTTTTTTGCTAAAAAAAGAATTTATCCATCAATTACAGAAGATGAAAAACAATTACTATTAGAATGGCTGAAAGATCTTGCTGTGCACAAATAAACATCTGATGTTAAATGTTTGTGTTTTCAGTGCGCCAGGTGCACGTAATCTGAAAATGATAATAAATAAACGGGGTGGCAGCGTCCTGCGTTAGCAGGTCGATGGTGATGTAGGCTCAAACTTCAAATTACATTTCGTCGCCCTATTGATATTGAAAGCTATGCAGAAACTTGGTATTATTATTTACAAGATAGTTTAGGTAATGTAATCGCTCTTATAGATGATAGCGGTGCTATCGTCGAGACATACAAATATACGCCGTTTGGCACGCCAACGATCAAGAATGCCAGCGGAACCGAGATAGCCACCAGCTCTGTCGATAACCCCTATATGTTCACCGGCAGAAGATGGGACGCCGAAACTTCAACCTATTATTATCGCTTCCGCAACTATTGTCCTATGCTGGGTAGATTCATGCAAAATGACCCACTGGGCTACATCGATGGCATGAATCAGTATGCCTATTGTGGAAATAATCCCGGCAACTGGGTTGACCCGATGGGGTTGATGCATGCACCAGGAACTTATACTGGTATGCCAGATCCTCGGGCTTGCGGAGCATTTTACAATTTACCACCTGTTTATAATTCGGCAAACCCTTGGGGAATCCCAAACCCTGGAACTGTTTTTTCTGATTTTCAACGCCAGCAGGAAATAGCTAAATTACTTGCTCTAATTTCAATGTTAGAGTTTAGTAGGCTCGATGATGCTGCAATATTTGGGCTTGATCTTTGTCACTTTTTTACGAGCTGTGAAGGTGTGGAGTATGGTGGAACTATCAAGAAATGCGATGGCAAGTATAGAGTGTCTTCGTTCATTCGAGGGACAGGGCCAGGGGAAGGCAATCGAGGTTACGTTAATCCAATACCTGATGGTGATATTGCTGTATTCCATTCTCACACAAACCGTACTGGGCGTGCAAATCCATTTTCTGTTGATGGGGACGTGCCATATGTTGATCGCAATAATATAGACTTACTCATGATAGATAGTGATTATAGGATTTTCCTACTCCGCGGTCGTGAGGGATATGAGCGTGAATTTGATGGCAGATGGCGGCCTTGGTGGACATATCCAAAAGATACATTTTAATAACGGAGATTATTCATGTTGAATATTTGTAAATTGTTTACTTTAATTTGCGGTCTTACTTTCCTGAGTAGTTGTCAATTTCAAAAGGCGACAACACCGCTAGAGTCTGAAAATTTATCGGTTCATAAAATTATCGAATTGGCAAATAGAGCATTGATTAGCTATGGAGAAGATTTGGCATCCTATACTATAATATATGATACCAATAATCAGAATTGGCGACAACAAATGCCTATACCTTTATGTGAAGAGGCTAAGATAGGTTTTGAAGAAGAGTATGGTTATTTAAGGGGTCTTGATTTTCAGGTTATTCTATACAGGCATTTAAATTATGGCAAAAAACTGGTTCAGAGTTGGAAGATTTTGCTTGACAAAAAGACCGGCGAAATAGTGGGTGTTTTTGAGCATAATAGGATTTATCCTCTTTATAAGCCTAGTAAGTATCATAAGCCAATTATTAAGGAACTTGACGAATATAGAAATTCTGGTCTCATACTTGGAAATCTTGAAAAGTGAATACCAATTAAAATATTGCATAGCCATACCATAAACTTAGGGAATTCGCGTATTATGGCGGCGTTGCCTGCGGCAGGCTGATTTTAAAATAAGCTAGGTAGGATGGGTGAAACTTGTTTTGCTCATGCTGTTTAAAATTCTCATGAGCGCAGCGAATACTTTGCCAATTTGAAATCTGCAAAATAATTTCAATTTTTGCCGGGTGCCCGCAACCTGAAAATGATAATAAATAAACGGGATGGCAGCGCCCTGCGATAGCAACCCGGCGGGTGGCAGCGGTTAACTTGTTAACCGATGGTGATATAGTCTCAAACTTAAAATTCCATTTGGTCGCCCACAATTAATATTGACGGCTATACAGAAACTTGGTATTACTATTTACAACACAGTTTAGGTAATGTAATCGCTCTTATAGATGATAGCACCGCTATCGTCGAGACATACAAATATACGCCATTTGGCACGCCAACGATCAAGAATGCCAGCGGAACCGAGATAGCCGCCAGTGCCGTGGGTAATCCGTATATGTTCACTGGCCGCAGGTGGGATGATGAGACGGAGACGTATTATTATCGCTTCCGCAACTATTGTCCTATGCTGGGTAGATTCATGCAGAATGACCCGCTGGGCTATGTCGATGGCATGAATAGCTATGCCTATTGTGGGAATAATCCGGGAAACTGGGTTGATCCGATGGGGTTGAAAATAACTTTCTTTCCTTTTAATAGCTCTGAAGAAAATGAAGAATTACAAGAAATAATCGATGAATTAATAAACAGTTCTTCTACGGGAAAGGAAATATGGGAACAAATTAAAAAAAACGAGAATGACTATGCGATAAGTTATAGTGATGAAGGTAATGGCTTTTATGGCAATGCAAGTGGTGGTGGAACAATATCTATAGATCCTTCTGTTTATTCTTCTGGTAATGGGAAATTTCCGTGGTCATTCCGCCCGCGAGGTGTTGGATTAGGGCACGAATTAATCCATGCTTATAGACATGCCTATGATGGGGTTATGGTTAATGGGTTGCCATCTGATGACATGCTTACCGAAGAAAGGCGTGTTGTTGGAGTTGAACCTGGAAGCAAGTATTGTGAAAATCAGATTAGAGAAGATTATAGAAATAATTTTTCGCAATTTTTAGAAAATTTACCTGAAGGAAGTGATGTCTTTTTTGGCGATTTCCCATTGCCAAGGACTAGCTATAATGGTGAGGTGCCAAAAGAATGAATAAAATAAATAGAAGTATTCTTATAATTGTTTGTTGTTGTTTTGGTTGCAATAAAGGAGATTATAATATAATAGATTGCACCGAAAAAGGTGTCATATTAACTATCAATAGTGTGGAAAATAATAATGATAATTTGAAAATTAAATATTCTATTGTAAATAATGGAAAGCAAAAGATTTGGGTATGTGTAGGAATAGATAGAGCATTAATTGAAGAGCCTTTCGTTGTGAAAAGAGGAAATGCTTTAATTCTTCGTAAGCATATCGAAGGATTGAGTTGGGGGTGTGAATCTGCTAATTCCATTTATTATAAACCGCTGCTTGTTGGGCAAAAAATAGAATCTGTTATTGATCTCAAATTGCCAGTTTTGCAAATAAACATCAAAGGTATCTCGTCTCAAATAAACAAACATGTGTATTGGTTGGAAAAAGTGATTTTTGAACTAGGATATTTTGAAGATACTGATGTTAAAAAAGTAATTGGTCATTCCGCTGTTTCAATGAGGAGTGATGGGGATTCTGAGAGCACATTATGTTTAATTTTTTTGCCACCAAAATTATCCGAGAATATTTTGAAAACCAGAATAGATAAACTATCTATACAATATATATTAGAAGAAAGGGGATGTTGTGCATCTGGAAACTGATTGTCTTACGCAAAAACGTGTGTAACGCCGGGTGCCCGCAACCTGAAAATAATAATAAATAAACGGGGTGGCAGCGTCCTGCGTTAGTCAGGAAGGATGGGTAAATTCATTTTGCAGACTCTGCCCCAACTGTCGGGCTACCTCCACATTACCGAGGTGGTTTTGGTGCTTTATGATTTCTAGTTGGTCGTTGAATTAATAATATAGTGTAATGTTAAGGATATAATTATGAGATTCAAAGAAAAGAATGATGCTGTTCGTTATGGCTATTTCGGTTTGCAAGAGTAGATTGGGATGCTGAAAAATAGTATAGAATTGCCAGGATTTCAATAATACAGGAACATTCAAATATAGGAGTTAATTATGAAAATAATTATAAATCGTAAACCAGTATCTTCTGCGATAGTTATTTTGCTTGGCGTTATGTTTATTTTTTGTAGTTGTGCAAAAGAAGAAGTTAGTGATCAGCTATTAGATACTCGGCAAAATTCAAATCATAAAAACACTAAGTTAGAAAAATCGGATGACAATAAAATCAAACTCGATAGTCTTAGCCCAGAACAAATTACTAAACTGAAATCAGGCTTGATCAAAATCAAAGTCGGCGATTCTTATGAAAAAGTAATCTCAATATTAGGAGAACCTACACTATTTCGCAAAAGTTTTTCCAAAATAGGTGGTGAGCTGTTAGGGTATTCCGCGATTTATGAGATTAAGCGGGAATCATATCCTATCCCGAATATGAATGATAGTATTGTATTTATACGTTTTGACGTTGAAAAGAAGCTTGAGAAGATACACAAACAGAATGTTGATTTTTAGCCAGATTAGCCAGGTAGTCAGTGTATTGGGTCAGCGACTTTGGAGTCGTTAAAATAGGCAGGATGTGACGATTACGTGTTGAATTTTGTCGTAGAAAAAACACTGAAAAAGCGATGCGTTGCCGAAAATTGCAAAGTCTATGACAAGAAAATCGAAAAACTAAAAATGTAGGCGTACATTTCCTGCGTGTCGTTGAGAAGCTCTTTGAAAAAAATATAGCCCGGTAGACAATATGGAACGACTCCAAGACTTGCGAGAGAATTTGTGATATATTACCACAAAGTTAGCTAAGCGTAGTGTCTTAGCAGCGTGGATTAAATCGATTGCTCGAAGCAGAGCCGTCACAAATCAAGGAGCCGTATAATGTCTACCAATAATATTACAACTTACGTAGCTATGGATGTCCACAAAAAGCAGCATGCAGTAGCCTTTAAGGCCGCCGGGCTGGACAAGCCAATAACAGAATTCACTCTTAATAATACCGTAAGAGACATCAAAAAAGCTATAAAAAAAATCAAAAAAAACAGTAATGGGCCGGTAATTTGTTGTTATGAATCTGGTTGTCTGGGTTTTGCTCTGGCTCGCCAGATTGAAGATATTGGGGCTGAATGCAAAGTAATCGCTCCATCATTAGTGCCGCGAAGACCTGGAGATAAAATCAAAACAGATCGTCGTGATGCATTAAAATTGCTGGAATATCTGGAAAATGGTCAGCTGGTTGAAGTTTTGCCTCCCAGCGAAGAACAAGAAGCGGTCCGGGATTTATGCCGGGCTCGTGAAAAAGCCCAGGAAGATTTAATGCGAATCAGGCATCAGATATCCAAGATGTTATTACGTAATGGCTTTGCGTATAAAGATGGTACCCACTGGACTCAAAAACATCTAAATTGGGTAAAAACCCTTGATTTGGGCAATCCTCTGATTAATGAAGTTCTGGCTGATTTATATGAAGAATTGCATCATCGGATGAATCGCTGCAAACAGCTGGAAGAATCTATAGAAAAAATTGCTCAACAGGAACCATATAAGTTACCAGTGGCTATGCTTTGCTGTTTCAAAGGTATTAAGACCATATCTGCTATGACAATAATAAGTGAGCTTTACAGTTTTGAGCGTTTCAGTGACCCGAATAAACTGATGAAATTTCTGGGCTTAATACCATCGGAGCATACCAGTGCAGACCGTGTAAGAAAAGGTAAAATAACCCGGGCCGGTAATAAACGGGTAAGGCGAATACTCATCGAAGCAGCCTGGCATCAACGCAATAAACCAATTGTCAGCAAAGAATTGAGAAAACGTAGAGAAGGCCAGGAACAATGGGTTATTAACATTGCAAATAAATGTATGAAAAGGTTATATAAGAAATACTGGCATCTGGTTCAAAGAGGTAAATCGCATCATTGTGCCGTGGTGGCCGTTGCCAGAGAATTGATAGGCTTTATCTGGGATGTATTACATACCCATCTGGAGATATCAGCTAAATAGGGCTTGCTCAATAAATCATAAATTATTTATTGCAAAAGGTTTATGGTTTAAATAGAATACTTCAGGTGA
>JAEIOG010000156.1 GCA_016342495.1 Phycisphaerae bacterium | reverse complement strand
ACAAAAACTTATGTCTTTTAATTTAAGCGAGGCTGACGAGACTCGAACTCGCAACCTTCGGATCGACAGTCCGATGCCGGATTTTTATGCAAGTACATTACCAGTAATAGTTTATGTAAATTTCAATTCTTTTACATGACAATAATCGGACAACAGCACGACAATCATAGACCGTACTGGATTATTTTCTGGATTTTAATGCATTTTAAACCGTTGCAATGGGTATTATTTCAGACAAACGATTGTGGCAATGGTGATATTTAGAATTTTGATGGAGAAGGTATTTTATATTTGTGAAACAGCATGGAAAATGACTGACAAATAGTTAATATATAGTAGTAGTTGTGTTCGTTTATTCTTTTTTTGACAAATGATATTTGTTGATGTATATTTATTAAGTGTATTACTGTTTTGCATTAAGAGTGGCGTAGATCGCCCGGCAACCTGGCTCATACCGCCAAGGTGCCTTTATAATGCGGCTCGAAGGAGCAACTAAGGGTATGGCATTTCTATGTGTCAAGTCTGGTTGTCTCTTTCAAAAATTATTTACTTTTTTTGAAAGGAACAAAATGAATTCTAATAATTCAACCCAACCAAATGTTAAATTAAATGTTATTGATGACTTTGGCAAATTGCATGTATGGCCAAATCAATTGCATCGCATCTGGGATTTTTGTGAAAGCGGCGGCAATATTTTTGCATTCATATCAGCATTTCGTAGCCATCGTTCTTTGGCCATGAACAGAAAAGTCAACAGCGAACTTATCCGTGATGTTATTGCCGCTAAGTTAGGTTTGTGGATATTGGCCGGATATTGGTTGGAAGAAGAATCTGATCAGCAGAATAAAGTCCGGGAAGATGTAGTTTTTATTTCGCCACGAGGTAGCACTTGGTATGGTGGGAAAAATACCGGACAACTATTCAAAGCCTTTATTCGTCAAATGTGCGACAAATACGATCTGGATGGATCGCTATATAAAATTGACAGCCCGGTCGATGCTCCAATGATATTATACAAGCATAAAGATGCTGTAAGGGGCAGGCGAGTTATTGTAGGCAGAGAAAAAAACCTTGGCAGATTTTTCTATGATAAAATGGACAAAGATTACTCCCGCCTGCATGGCTATAATAAAAAATTTGTTTTTGAAGGCATATATCGGCGAAACCCTCACAGTTTTGGCGATGCCCTTGCAGTTGGATTAAAATTTGACGATATGAGTCTATAGCCCTGAACAATGTCAGTATGTTTTTTACCATGGAGGTTATAATAATGCTAGCCTTATCTATACTTGTGACTGTTGCATTAGCAATCTATGGCTTATACAATTTGAAAATCTATGCTGAAATTGAATATGGCCACAATATCCTCAGTAGAAGTGTAGTTGCCCTGCTATGCGGGGCTTCTATTATTTTCTGGTTATCATATTTAACATGCCCGGATGTAAAAAAACAAAAGCCAATCAATATAGTTTCGGGGGCAAAATATAGAGACCGCTCAGAAGCTATAGTGGGCAAGAAAAATCATGACAGCAATATCCCATCCAGTTATTACGATAGTAGCTCTGGCAGTTATTATGATTTAGAGATAAAACCGGAGTCCTTCTCTATTGAAGAAATGAGCCATGACTTCGTTGAATCATTTGATGGCAATAAGGATTGTAACTATCTGGACAAATATGCAAAAAAAATCCCATCTGATATAGAAAATAAGCAAGGGGGACATAATAGTTATCTACACGTGTTGACTGACTCAGGGCCGCTCAGTGGAACTATTTTGCTGTTTTGGCTGATATTATTTATCTATACCTGGACTAAAGCCTGCTTTTGGGTGGCTTTACTTACTTTACCACTTTACATAGCCATAACACTTACTGCCGCGATATTCATAGTGCTTGCCATTTTTGTTTCCCTCGTAATATTAAATGCAATAATAGACGCATTTTCAAATAAAAATAAGAGCAGGAATTAGTATTTTAAAAGGCAGGTATCGAATAAAAGGATTATCCAATATTTATCCATATTTTCCCAAATTGCAGGGCATCTTATCAGCATCTAGTTTACAAAGTCAGAAATATATGTTAATATAAATATAATAGACGGACATTCAAACTCAGGTCTTTTGATTTTTTTTATTTTCAAGGCTATTTCTTGTATTTATTGAACAGTTTTACAAGAACTAATAATATATTTAGAATGCAGGGGATAATTTAGGTCGCAGATATTGCTTAAGGTGAACCTCCATTATCTATGTCGGTAAATACAAATAGCATTTAGTTTTTTGACTTCAATGGGCAATTAAGCGTTAGATTTTTAGAAGATTATGGATTCCCCATAAGTTTCACATCGTCAATATTCCATCCCGTCTATGGATAAGCTTTATCAATTATTTTATATACCCAGCTAATAATATAGGGTTTCATTATCATCTGGATATCCAGAGCAAGCAAACCCTACCTCCTGCCACTGTCTGCAACTTAATTGCATATCAAAATTAAACCTATAATACCCCATATAAATAAGTTCGATTTCTTTCCAAAAACGGGAAGTTTAATACATTAAATGATTGTACCTGCTGTGGATCGAGCCCCCCTGGCTCGCCATCAGAAATATACATACAATCCCCATTTAAGGATATTTTACTTTTCAGGGCAGGTAATAGCCCAGAGTCCCATACTTGGCCTGAACCACCTTCGCCCCAGCTGTCGCCGCGATGAAAGTAAAAAGAAAGCTCAACATCTTTATTTAGAAAATCTGTATTGTTTGCATGGACCCAGTGTAGCACCCTAGGGATATTGTTATATTTAAATTCTAAAATGTCAACATTGTCTCTTCTTTGCCAAAAAATATTTGGCCTCCGTCTCTCTGATGTATTATTTGCGGATTCAAAACCATTAATACTTCTCAAAATAGTTGTTATACGTGGGAAACGTCGCCTACATGCTTCATAGAAATAAAATTGGGAACAATAAGGTAAGCCAAGCAATAAAGGGGTAAGGATATCGTTGCCTGCACTAGGATAAAACAAGGCACTTTTCTCTGTCGGTGGATGCTTTGGAACAGGGTTAAGTTTTTTAAATTTGGTTATTAATCTAGTGTCACCAATTTTCATGATTCCTGAGCTGAGTGCCTCCCATATTGGCCTCTCGCCGATCACATCTGAATCATTTAATATAACTGGGCATGGAACAAAATCGCTAGCGATCATATTTTTCCCCACTGCCAGAAAGAATAATGAAGTAATTCCTTTCAAAACCGATTCATACACTTCAATCCTGCATTTTTGATTTGTATCTTGAATCTCTCCCATTGTCTTTGAACCATGGAAAATATTATCTCTGACCATATATATGTAATGCGTAGCATCTTTGATTAACTTGAAATTCTCCTTAGAAACAGGAAAACAGTCTGGATCATCACTACTTTCGATCAATTCTTGCAATTCCCTCACTTTTTTAAAAAAACGATTTCCATCTTCTGTTGATATACGGGCATCGGGCACAACATTCGTCCAATCACCTTCTATTTTGGGAATACACCCCAAATGTTCAAATGCCCTATAGAAATGTTTAGGTTGTTTCTTTGCATAACACTTGATGAATTTTAGAAATTCTTGCTGTTGTTTAGTTTCACTATCTGTTTCTGGATGGTAAACCAAATAGCCTTTATCATATGATTCCAACCAGTTGACTTTATAAAGACTATTAAACAAAAAGAATTCATATACAAATTGCGTCAAAGGCATCGAACGCTGATGTCCGTGAGGCAGCTCTGCATAATAATATAATTTCGAGTTATCTATATGAACATCATATAACATATCCACAAAGCTTGTTATTGTTTGATTTTCTTCCATTTTTACCCCATTCTTACCAATTATGATTCTAAGTTAATATTTAAGATAACAAAAGCCGCAACCTTATTATGGATTACCCAACAGCTGCACATCATCAATATTCCATCCAGCATATGGATAAGCTCTATCGATTATTTGATAGCCCCATCTTATGTAGAGCATTGCATTATCATCAGCATATTCAGAAATATCAAATTCCATTTCCTGCCATTGTTCATCAGTTATAGCTTCTTCAGAATTTATCCAAAGCTGATGCCATTGACTGCCATCTGCTGAAACTTCAACTGTATGTCCTACATAATTGGCTGTATCGCTATTGAGCCAACTACGGAACCTAAGCTGAATATTATAATAGAGACTACAATCGATGGGACCTGCTGTTAAATAATATGGATCAGCGATTGCTGTATCATAATCACCAGCTAAATTAACTCCATAAACATTGGTTCCGGTAAAACCTGCTGTTGGGTCAGGATTGCCATAAACTGTCCCACCTGCCCCTTGAGGTTGACCGAATTGCCATTGACCTCCCATACTCCATTGAGGGTCATTATCTAAGTCAAACTCAATCAAGTTTAATTGTCCTGCCATCAGCCAATTATTTGCCATTAATATGAAATCTTGTAGATCTACAAAACAATCCCCATTTATATCACCTATGAGAGTTTTGGTGCAGTCATAAACCACAAATACATTGCTAATATCATTCACATCAGGATTAGCTGCATCAGCCACCTGAATCAAATAACCATTAGAAGAAGTCGCAGGAACATTCCATAAATATTCACCATTATTTTCTGTAGTTATAATATCAATCCAGTTGTTCCCTTTATCGATTGAATATGCAAGCTCTACATCACCGGTTATTATTCCTGTATCCGCCTGCCATTTGATAGCATATTGAGAATCAATAAGCATTCTCTGGCCACCAGGATTAGACTGTAATAAAATTGGAGCTATCTCAAATATTGTATCACTTATGTCATAACGGGATGGCTGGTACCTATCTGAAACTCTAACTAGACATTCATCTGAATCAACCGCTGGAACATTCCACTCATATGAACCTGTATTGCCAACATTAGCAGGTGACATTTCGAACCATGTCGCACCATTATTGATTGAATATTCAACAGCAATTTCACTAATTGATCCCCTAGTCCACCATTTAATTTTCTTGATTGTACCCGATATAAGTTTTTCATTTCCATTGAGAGTAAGTAATTGAGGCTGTGAATTTACTATATGAAATACATTATCACTGACATCATATACTCCCGGATGGTCTGCATCGCTGACTCTGATTAAACACTCATCAGAAACGGTATCTGCTGCAAACCACTGATAACCACCCAAATTGCCTGAATTTTCAGGATCAACAGCATGCCATACCGTTCCGTTATCAGTTGAATATTCTATTGAAATATTTTCTATTATTCCATTGGTTTCCCAAATCACAGGAACAGGAATTCCTGTCATAAAACTTTCGTTACCATTAGGGTGAATAAGAACAGCAGTGGAAGGTGATATGCTAAACACCGCATCACTGGCATCATTTACACCTGGGTTATCTGCGTCGCTCACCCGAATCAAACATTGGTCAGATATCTCATAAGGTACCTGCCAAAAATATGAACCGGTATTTCCAATATTGGCTGGTGATATAGATGACCAATTATCGCCATTATCTGTTGAGTATTCGATTAGAATTGTATCTATATCACCAAATGTTTCCCATCGAATTTCTTGTTCTGTGCCAGAAAGATAAAACTGCCCTCCATTTTGTGATTTTAAAACAACTTCAATGTTCAATGCAAAAATTGGATAGCTCTCCCAAGGTAAATACCAGATGTCATCAGCTCCATTTTCTTGTTCGCCAACAAAATCCCAACCAGCTTCTGTAAAGGTTACCTGTTTTTTCATCTCATTAGTGGATTTCCCAATAGCTCCCAATTTAATTCCCCCAGCAATACCGATTGCCGTACCACTAGTTTGTGTGTCCCAGAAGCAGTCTGTTATTGTACCCGAAAAATTATACCCCACTAGACCGGCCACAAAAACATTACCAGTTACATTCCCAGTAGCATAACTATTGCTAATTACACCAGAATTATTATATCCCGCTAGGCCGCCAGCAGCAGCGCCGCCGCCACTAACCGCCACACTGGCATAACTATCATTGATTATACCATAAGAATTCGATCCCACTAATCCGCCAACATGGTCAACACTACCAGTCACAAACCCTTTCGCATAGCTCGCATAAATTGTACTATTATCATTTCCTCCCACTAATCCGCCAACATTATTTTTGCCAGTAACATTTACATTTTCAAGTCCGAGATAACATATTACTGCGTTAGATGCAGTACAACCAAACAGGCCAACACCGTCTTTGTCGTTGCCATTTATGGTCAAATTACTGATAGTATGACCATTGCCATTAAAATTACCACTAAATGGTGTATCCGAAGCGATGACCGGCTTAACAAAGCTATAACCAGACAGGTCAATATCGGAAGTGAGAATGAAACATTTGTTGTAATCAACAGTTCTTTGGCCTAAAATAATTAAATCATTAATGGTAGTTATTCTATATGGGGCAATAGAGACTCCGTTGCCACCGGAATATTTTTGAACAAACAACCGTGGATACTGGCCTGGGTCTATTGTCCAAATATATTCAAAATCCCAGCCCGCCGTAATGAAGGTCGATTGAATTTGCATCTCGCCGGTGGTTTTCCCCATAACGCCCGTAGTAGAACCATCACCAACGCCGATAGCTCTGTTACTAGTTTGTGTATCCCAGAAACAGGCGGTTATTGTGCCAGAATTATTCCAGCCCACCAGCCCGCCAACACGGTCTAAGCCGCTTACCAAACCAGATGCATAACATATACTTATCCCTCCATTAGACTCCCCCACCAATCCTCCAACAGGGAAATTGCCACTAACAGCCCCTAAGGCATAACTCATACTTATTGTACCATAAAGATTTCTTCCTACCAATCCTCCAACATCCCATCCACCGCCATTAACTGTTCCACTGGCGTAACTTGTGCTTATGTTGCCATAATTATTAAACCCAACCAGCCCTCCATTACTGGAGCCATTACTAGTAATATTTGCAGTAGCGTAACTATTGTTGACTGTTCCATAATCAATATATCCCACCAGTCCCCCGACATAAAAGCCACTGCCACTCACCGCTCCAGTCGCATAACAATCGTTAATAATGCCATTATCAATATATCCCACCAAACCACCTATAGAATAACCATTGCCACCTACTATCCCAGTGGAAAAACTATTGCTAATTGTACTGTGGTCACTATACCCCACCAGGCCGCCAACATATCTTCCAAAGCCTGCATTATTAATATTAACGGCTTCCATACCCAGATTAAATATTGATGCATTAATAACATTGCCAAATAGGCCAATATAATCTTTATCTGTAGCACTAATAGTCAGATTGCTAATTGTGTAACCATTACCATCAAATATACCACTGAATTGTGTTCCTAGAAAATATTTATCTGTCGAGTTATCAGCAGCAATGACTGCTCTTGAGAAGCTATAACCTGCCATATTTACGTTGGCGATTAAAATAAAGTGTTTATCATAATCAGCAGTGGTATTACCCAGATTTATCAAATCCAGCGCGGTAGCGATTTCATATGGAGCCGCATTGGTGCCAGAACCGCCAGAATATTGCCCCAGGCAGGCGGTAGTTAGCGTAAGAAAAATCACCCAGCTCACCAATAGATATTTGATACTATTACTGTTTATTTTCATAATAATGATACTCCTATTCTTTAGAGTAGAATCCCTTATATTGATTAAGTCCCAACATAGCACAGATACACCAATTCATGTATTACAGATTGGGCAATTAAATCCAATCATTGCATAATACTTTCATTAAAATTTAGTCCTGCTGAGCTCTATCAGTCAGCACAAGCACTAACCGGCTCAAGGTTACACATCATCCATTCAGCCGCCAAAATCGTCAAATCCAAAAGATCAACTTTGCAATCCTCATTCGCATCACTTCTGGGATAGCTCACACAATGCACTTCAGGATTCCCAACACCCAAAAGCGATTTACTTGCCAAGCTCGTCCCGCCATAAGCTCCCAGATTAATCCTATCGCCATTAGGCCCAGGCTCATAAAGCACATCTGAATCTAGATCACCCATATCAATACAGCGACTTGTTTGGTCATCCAAAACCCAAGCATCGCCATCCCATCGCCCAGCACCCGACTTCAAATGATAATCTCCATCATGCCAAACATCATCCGTTATATCTTCAGGGGTTCCTTTCTCATCCCAATACCCATCAACAGCAAATAATGGATTTCGAAAGAAGTCTCCTTCTTTACCGTAGCTCGATCCTCCAAAGTTACCACCATCATTTTCCCAAAATACATTGTAACTAGTTTGCGAGCAATTATAAACCCCGCCACCGTTAGCATCAGCAGCTTTATTAAATGCAATGATATTATTTTTAACATAGGCATAACAGTCATATATCCCACCACCGCGATTTGCGCGATTGCCAACTATGGTGTTATTTTGGATTGTTCCCCTGCATAAACACAAACCACCGCCGCTCCCGCCACCAACTCCAACATTACCTGCGATATTACCAGATATGATATTATTCTGAATAAGACCATCGCAATCGTACAAGCCAGCACCGCCATATGAAATGCCGTTGTAAAATGTTATATTGCCAGATATGATATTATCCTGAATTGGCCCATCACACCTGCACAAACCACCACCATTTCTTTGCACAATGTTGCCAGATATAACATTATTCTGAATTGGACCATCGCAATCATACAAGCCACCGCCATATCCAAGGTTTGCATTGCCATTGTTTAAAATCTGGTTCCCCTCAATCGGCCCGCCACATCCTATGATTCCGCCATCGACGCAGTTTTTGATGACGTTTCCAATGATAGTTGGTGACGTGTTATTGCAATAAATTCCTCTTTTGCCAGTGACAGTAAACCCGGTCAGGACAGAATCATTATCTTCCAAAAAATCAAAAACAACAGCGTCAATTCCTTGTCCCACATTTATTATTGTCGTCGCCACAATCTCAGGATTAGTTGGATCGCTGCTTGTAATCTTTATAGCCAAACCGTTATAATATACACTTTCATTATAAGTTCCAGGCTGAACTTCGACCGTATCGCCATGCCACGCATAATTAATCGCATCATTAATCGTGCTAAAGTCAGCAGGGCCATCATCGTCCACCGTAAAAGTCTCCCCAAAACAAGAGACAGCAGAGAAAAGAACTGACACGATAAGTAAAGTAAATATACGACACATAACAACTTCCACAAAAAGCGTTGCGATTGCAACTATGTAAAAAATCATTTCCGAACACTTTACTATTTCAATCTTACCCATGCTAAAGAAGTCATTCAAGAGAAAAGTTGCCAAAATAAATAATCCAGTAGTATCCCTCACAAGTTTAAACAGTTACAAAAACTTACAAACAGTTAATTGTTTAGATAAATATGTCCGCTCAGCAGGATTTAACAAACTGGGAGTAATAATTGACATGATAATAGTCCTGCTGAGCTATTCAGCTTTGATCGTCACGAAATGAACCTTTGACCTAAACGTATACGTCAAGAGTTGTAAACTCTTATAAAAACTATGCTGCATCTAAAATTACTTGATCAGTTTCCAAACCTACGATATGTCCTAAAAGTAATATTTTGACAAAAAATCTTCTACTTATATCTTTAGTTGCAACTATTCGTCAATAATGACTGTAAAGCACATACGCTAACTATACGTGCACATAAAATGTCAAATATCAAATATCAATATTTTAATATAAAAATATTGATATTTCAGATGGACATCCATATTGTCTTTTAGAAATCAATAATATTTATCTTAAATCAAAAACACA
>JAEIOG010000155.1 GCA_016342495.1 Phycisphaerae bacterium | reverse complement strand
ATGCTCACAGTGCTGGGATTGGGCCAACAGAAGAAATGATGATTTCCAATAAAAAAATTTCATGCGATTGCCCTGCAGTAAACCTCCAGGGCTAACGCATGAAATTTAATTTTCATGCGATTGCCCTGCCTGTGACGGCATAATTAAGTCCCGTATATGGGATTGTATATAATAACAATACCTGGATCACCTGTTTTGCCAGCGCATAAGTCCCTGTTCTGCAAGACTTTAGACTCTGCTCTGCCGACAAAACCACAACCAGTAAGCATAAACAGGACAAAAACAGTATCCGAGACGTTATTTGACCATTTTCAGGCCAAAAAACCACATTTTGGGCTTTATCCGGACCAGCTGTATACTTCTACGGATAGTCCGGATACTTCTACAGGCCATCTGGGGGACTCTACGGACTGTCCAGAAACTTATACGGAAGAGCCGGATACTTCTATGGATGAACCGTACACTTGCCCGCCTGTTTCGCAGAACTCTACAAGCTGACCGGAGAACCCTGCAAGCCATCCGGAGAACTGGCCAAGTCTTCGCGGTAAATCAATTACCAAACCATCTGGTACAATCCAGTCAGTCCTGTCGAAAAATTCCTAAAAAAAAGCCCCCGATTTTGACACCGGAGGCTTGAATTTACAAATCACTAATTATTATCGAACCAGAATATCTATTTCACCGATAGTGGTATAGAACTGGCCGCCCTGTTCGCTTAGAGCTTCCAGACGAATATAACGGGCCTTTTGGACCTGTTTGAAATTCACCTTCTGTGGCGAAGCATTACGCGGGAACCTGCCGGTGGCTACTTCTTTCCAGTCTTTGGCATCATTGCTGACATAGAATTTATACTTGCCGATACGACCATTGGCGCCATCCTGACGCGGGGTATAGATAAAACCATGCAAATCAATTGCTTTGCCGAGGTCTATCTGGGCTTCGTGGGGATGCTTGTCGCTGGTATCGTGCCAGTCGCTATGCCAGTAAGTTGAAGGATTGCCATCTATAATGTTTTTGGCTGGGCCTTCAGATTTTTCCTGGCTGTCAACATAAAGAACCTTCCACTGATCTTTGGTCATCTGGAAAGTAATGGAGCTGATCAGGGAATCCAGCATACCAGGCTTGAAGCTGCGGGCTTTGACCACGCCGGCATCGGTGATAGTAAATGGACTATCGTATAGTTTCGATGCCTTAGTTGGTTCTGAACCATCAGTAGTATAATGAAGAGCAACTCCGGGAGTGTCTGAAGAAATAGTTACCTTACCCTTTTTGTCTCTAGCGACAGCGGGGGCCTTAACGATAGGCACAACGAAATGACTTTCGGCGGCCAAGTCAGATTTAGCGGTTGCCGGCTTGATAGTAAAGCCATAGCTTACTGGCTGGGCATAGAAAGTATATTCCCGCAAAGTGCCAGGTCCACAGGAACCATTACCTAAGCCATTTTGGCTATAATCAATATTTAAGACAACTTCTTTAATGGGTTTAAGTTCATTAAAGTGAGCTGCGGCATTGATCTGCTGTGAGGTAAAGTGCAAGGCATTGATCGAGACCAGTTCATCAGGGACGATCTGGATGCCATTGCCATTATTGTCAGCTAAAGCAACCCAGCGAACATCCTGGTGAGCACCATTTTCCTGTGGTTTAGGATATGGATAATACATGTCTGTGACCGTTGTTTTATAAAGGCCAATATCGGTGGCTTCTTTGCGATCCCAGTAATTTTCTTCCGGGCCACGGCCAAAGTATTGGACATTTTCCAGTGAAGTGTCAAGAATCATTCTCATCCCCAAACGAGGCAGGACATTAGGAGCATTTACCGGAGAGATACTGTTGGCTACATGAATATAGCCATTGCCCATGATGGTGTACAGAGTTGAGCTTTCGAAGATCAGGCGGCCTGAGTCATCGACATGGTCATTATTAGCGGTGATCTGAATCATCTTGCCAACCGGACTAACGCTGAAACTCTTGGGGGCGACTTTTACAGTTGAGAGGAATTTCCAGCCATTCTGGCCATGACGTTCATTGTCGATATGAGCATGATAGGCATTAAGCTGCGGATAGCCATTTTCGACAATCATTTCCTTGCCATTATAGTTCAGGCTGGTAATTGCGCCAGCGGTCTTGCTGAATTTAACTGTGAAAGCTTCACCTTTGACAACAACGCCACCATCGACATTTTCTGCTGAAACGCCAGGCATTTTATCCATTGCGATAACAGGTTCAGCTGGGACATTAAATGGAACCTTGAACTGTTCATAAGCAACTTCATGGCCAACTGGAGCATAATTGGTGGCTTTCCTGAGATGCATCGAAACCCGAAAGAAATATTCAGCACCGGGTGCGAAGGCTTTTCGGTTCATTGGAATTCTGATCTGCACTTCTTTGGAATCGCCCGGGGCAATATTAAGAGCACCCAAGGTGCCAGCAGCGATTTGCTTGCCTTCCAACTCAAGAGTCCAGCGAGCTTCAAACTGATCCAGATTAGTGAAGTAATATTTGTTTCTGATTTTGATTTTGCCTGCGACAAGGTCAACTGGTTCAAAAGCCACCCATTGATGGATTTTCTTGACCTGTAATAATTTGGGGGTAATAGCACGATCAGGAGTAACCACACCATTCATACAGAAATTATTGTCATGCGGCTCATCACCATAGTCATTGCCATAAGCCCAGAACCATGAGCCATCATCGGCTTTTTTACGCAGGCCCTGATCGACCCAGTCCCAGATGCTTCCACCCTGCAAAGAAGGATATTTTTCATAAGTATCCCAGTATTCTTTGAAATTACCGATGGCATTACCCATAGCATGAGCATATTCGCATTGAATCATAGGACGATAGTTGTCGCCTTTGCCATAAGATTCACACCAGCCAACGCTGGCATACATAGGACAAACAATATCGGTATGAGGTCGCTGTCCGGCACGTTCAGAATGAGTAGGACGTTTCTGGACATCATTATCATGAATCCATTTGCTCTGGACGACAGAATTGACGCCATCGCCAGCTTCATTACCCAGCGACCAGATAATAATGGATGGATGGTTTTTATCACGCTGAACCATACCGATGGTACGGGCCATAATTGCTTCTTGCCAGCTAGGTACATCAGCTAAGCAAACGCCCGGACTGTAACCCATACCATGACTTTCAAAGTTAGTTTCATCAATCAGGAAAATACCATATTCATCACAGAGGTCATACCAATCGGGATGACATGGATAATGACAGGTACGAACTGTATTGATATTATGGGTCTTCATCAGCAGAACATCTTCCAGCATTGATTCATAAGAAATATAATGACCAGTATCAGGGTGATGTTCGTGACGGTTTACGCCTTTGACATAAATAGGTTGGCCATTAACTAATAGCTGAGCATTTTTGATTTCAACTTTGCGGAAACCAACCTTTTGCTTTAAGACTTCCTGAACTTTGCCTTTGCTGTCTTTAAGTTCGATCAGCAAAGTATAAAGATTTGGATGTTCGTCAGACCACAGCATTGGTTTGAGATTACCAAGTTTGGCACTGGCCTGACTGTTGATTTTATTTTGAGCAAGAGAATCTGCTATAGACATTTGAGAATTCAAATATTTTCCACCATCTTTGTCAAGCATGGTAAGATCAATCGAAAAACCATCAACTACTTTGCTGTCATAATTGACAACATCAGCGGCAAATTCAAAAGTAGCAGTTTTGTAGTCGCTGGCTAAATCGGTATTGATAGTGAAATCACGAATGTGCAACTTAGGTGTAGCCATCAGGTAAACATCACGGAAGATACCGCTGAGACGCCAGAAATCCTGACATTCCAGGTATGAGCCATCGCTATAGCGATAAACTTCAACCGCTACATTATTGGTGCCCTTTTTAAGATATTTTGTTATGTCAAATTCCGCTGGCAGACGCGAACCCTGGCTATATCCAACTTTTTGGCCATTGACCCAAAGGTAGAAAGCGGATTCGACGCCATCAAAGGTCATAAAAATCTGGCGGCCATCCCATGAATTTGGCACAGAAAATTCGCGTTTGTACGAACCAACCGGGTTGCGTTGATTATAAGTGGTATAATGTGCTGGCGGTTGGCCCATAACAAATGGTGGATTCTTGGCAAAAGGATAACGGGTATTGACATAAATAGGTGTGCCATAGCCCTGGACCTGCCAATTAGAAGGAACAGAGGTATCATCCCATTTGCTGACATCATAGTCAGTTTTATAAAAATCTACCGGACGTTTGGAAGGCTCGGAAACCCAGTTGAACTTCCAGGTGCCATTAAGAGATTGATAATTGGTAGACTGCTGTCTTTTGGAAGCTAAAGCAGTTTTTGCATCATCAAAAGGCATTAAAGTACAATGAGGATCTTCACGATTAATCTGGAAAATATGCTGATTTTCCCAATCATGATTAGAACTCTGAGCCCAAAGCAGTGTTGCCTGAGCCAATAATAAAACAATAGTCATCCTGACATAAATCGACATCAATAATCTCCTGTAAAACCTGATTAATATTTCAAAATCCACAAATTCGGATAATTTAGGGACACATACATATTTCACCAATTGAACATTTTGGCCAAAAAGTTCAAAAAATGCCAATAAATATTTACAAAACTGCCTTCCCGGTATGCGATAAACTTCTAATAAATAAGATTTTATAAATTTCCTAAAAAAAACACACAGGTAGTCATTCGGTTTGGGTGAATATTATCTGGCTTTTCTGGCTAATTGCAGTTGGGCCAGGGTAGCAACTAAGGCGTTTTCAACCCTTAAAGTCCAGGGCCCCAGAATAAAAGGTTCAAAACCATGATTTTTCATAAAATCAATTTCAAAAGGAACCCAGCCACCTTCGGGACCAATTGCCAACATGATGCGTTCGGTAGAAACAATATTCATCTCAGTTAGGCCCGTGGGGGCATCCAGGTCTGCTATGATTTTGCGATATGGGCCATCAGCCTGGATTTGCGGCAAGGAATCTTCGAAAAAACGCTTAAAGTAACGATTGAAACTCACATTGGGCATAATAGTATTTTTGCCCTGGGCCAAGCCATCCAGCAGATATTTCGTATATTTTTCTGGTCGCAGCATCGGTGAATGAAAATAACTCTTTTCGACTCGCTTAGCACGGATAAAATGAATATTAGCTACACCCATACAGGCTGCCGAAGCTAAAACCTTCTTTAGGGTCTGGGGCCGAGGCAAGGCACAGACCACATCAATTATCTGGGCTGGCCTGATAATTTCAGAATCAAATTCACAATCCAGCACAACCTCATCGGCTAATTCTATGATAGTTCCAAGACCTTTAGGGCCATCCAGCAGGCCAACTTCCAGAGTATCGCCCTGACTGGCCCGTAATATATCGCGGATATGCTCAGCACGATAGTCGGTTAGACTGTACTGGCTGCCAGAAATGCAATCTTGTGCTGTGAGGATAATTAAATTCATTTTGTCTGCTGCGATATCTCTTCAAGTTCTTCCCAGCGGGCATAGGCATCTGCCAATTCCGCTTCGACGCGGCTGGTGCGTTCGTTTAGCCTGGTAATTTCAGTCGGTGGTTTCTTATAAAAATCAGGCTGGGCCATATCAGTATGGATTTGTTCAAGTTGAGATTCGAGTTTTTCGATTATTTCGGGCAATTGGGCTAATTCCTGATTTTCCTTAAATGAAAGTTTACGGACCTTAGGTTGGCCGTCGCGACGAATATCTTTGGGTTTGTCTTTCTTTAAGGTTTTTTCTACTTTTTCATTTTCTCTGGCAGTCGCTGTTGACTGCAGCAGATAATCATCATAGCCCCCGCCATATTCTTTGACCAGGCCATCACCTTCGATGGCGATTGTCGAAGTTACGACATTATTCAAAAATGAACGATCATGGCTGACCATCAAAATTGTGCCGGGAAAATCCAGCAATAAATCTTCCAGTAATTCCAGCGTTTCAACATCGAGGTCATTGGTAGGTTCATCCAGCACCAGCACATTAGCTGGGCGGGTAAACATTCTGGCTAATAACAATCGATTGCGTTCACCGCCGGAAAGCTTGCTGACAGGTTTTCTGATCTGGTCGGGTGAAAACAGGAAATCGCTCAGATAGCCAATGATATGACGCGGCTGGCCATTAATTTCAACCTTATCGGAATTCGGAGCGATATTATCCTGCAATGATTTTTCATCATCCAATGTCGCGTGTAGCTGATCGAAATAGGCTAATTCCAGATTTGTACCATGCTTGACTGTTCCGCTATCCGGTGTCAACTGGCCCAGCATGAGTTTAATCAATGTCGTCTTACCAGAACCATTGGGGCCGATAATGCCAATTCGATCACCCCGCATAATATCGGTCGAGAAATTTTTGACGATAGGCTGATCATCAAAACCAAATGCCAGCTTGCGAATTTCGATAACCTTACGACCAGAGGCCTGAGTTTGCTGAGCTTCCAGCTTGACATTTCCAATTTCCTGACGCTGATCCTGACGTTGCAGCCGCATCGCTTCAAGCTGACGGACGCGGCCTTCATTGCGGGTACGACGGGCCTGAATGCCTTTGCGGATCCAGACTTCTTCTTCGGCTAATTTTTTATTAAACAGCTCATTTTGCCGCTGCTCTTCTTTGATGTCTGCTTCTTTACGCTGAAGATATTTTTCATAACTGCAGTCATATCGGGTTACCCGGCCCCGGTCAATATCAATAATACCATTAGAAACTTTGCGAACGAAAGTCCGGTCATGGCTGACCAGCAGCAAGGTTGCCTGATAACCCAGTAAAAACTGTTCCATCCAGACAATTGAGCCAACATCGAGATGATTAGTGGGCTCATCGAGTATCAGCACATCAGGTTTAGTCACCAGGCAGCGAGCCAGCAACACCCGGCGTTTCATTCCGCTGGAAAGAGTGCCAAAGTCAGCTACAGGGTCAAGACCGATTAAGTCAATGGTTTCATCGATAATGGTTTGATATTGCCAGGCATGGTGATCATCGATTTTATGATGGATATCAGCCAGCTTATCGAGATTTTCCTGGCTGTTAAGGTCGGCGTTATGGTGCAGATAATAATCCTGGCCGAGCAGTTCACCGGCTGGGCCCAGACCGGCAGCGACGATCTGATAGACCATGCCATCAATATCCTGGGGCACCTGCTGAATAAGTCTGGCAATAGTGAGTCCCTGCTGAACAATGAACCGACCACTGTCGGCCTCCAGTTCACCGGCGATGAGCTTCAGTAAAGTAGATTTACCTGAGCCATTGCGGCCTATCAGAGAAATTTTCTGGCCTTTTTCGATATTGAGGTCAATGCCGGTCAATATCGGGTTGCCACCATAGCCCACGGTTGTATTTTGTAGTGAAATAATTGCCATTTGATGTATTTATGAGGGAAAAATAGGGTTTTTCTATATTGTTATACCCAAAGGGTATGATTTTATCTGGCAGAGCCAATGTTAAAGTATTACCGATTACAAACTTATAGGCAGGTAAAACGGACAAACTCAATTGTTATGAGTATAAACTTCGATTCGGGCAAATAATAGCCGTAAATCAAGTTTTGAGCAATGAAAAAATATTTGGGATCCCAGTTAATACGCAGGTTTTCTTTGCCGATTGAATTTCAGGCGTGTAAAGCGGCTAAATTACTAGATATCTGGGGAATTAAAATTAAAAAGGTTGCCCGGACACCTATGCGGGTATCCGGGCAACCTGAATCTGTTTT
This sequence comes from Phycisphaerae bacterium, assembly GCA_016342495.1. Lineage (GTDB taxonomy): Bacteria > Planctomycetota > Phycisphaerae > Sedimentisphaerales > SM23-30 > JAEIOG01. The sequence continues at coordinate 2,401 of JAEIOG010000155.1, read as the reverse complement.
TTCTATTAATGTGTCTACATCGAGCGAATATCGCCATTATTAATTATTATTTAAAACACTTATCCAGATGTTCTTTGGATGGTGGAGTGGTCATGAGACTGACGATAATAGCTACCGCCGCGGAAATTGGCAGAGCGATAAGGATCGGGTCAACCACTGGCCAATTGGGGCTATCCAGCAATAGCGAGGTTTTACCGAACATTTTTTCACACAGACCGATGGCACTGGCCTCTTTATCCTTAATAAAGGACAGCCAGAAGGTTGTAACAATAAAGCCAACGATAATCGAACTTATCGCACCGGCCCGAGTCATTTTCTTCCAGAACAAACCGCCAATAAAAGCTGGCAGAAATGCCGATGCACACAAGCCAAAGAAGATAGCGGTGGCTCGGGCAATAAAAGTACTCTCGCGAGCGTAATAACTGATTATGACGGCATAGATAATACCGACGATAACCCCTATGCGAGTGATGGTAGTGCTTTTGCCATGGCCTTTTACTGTCTGTTCATAAACATCGCGGCCTATACTGGTGCCGACGGTGTGGAATTGGCTGGACAAAGTTGACATCGCCGCCGACAATAAAGTCAGCAGAAACACCAAGCCAAACCATTTGGGCATCGCATTGGTAATATAAGAAGGGACAATCTCATCGGCAGAGCCCTTGGCATAGACAATCGAGATACTGCGACCCTTTTGGATGTTTACCACATTGCCATCGAAGTCTGTAGTGATGGGTTCCTGATCGAGACTGCTAAGTTTGACCGGTGCGGATTTACCTTCGACATCGACCCACTGTTCTACATCATTTTGTTTCATTAACTGCAAGACAGCGAGATTCTTTTCGACATCGATGACTTTGACCACCCGGCCTGTCATTTCCGGGCCAAACTCGGAAAACCAGGCATTAGACAATGCACCAACGGTAAAGGCAACACCTGTCATCACTATAATGAATACTCCGCCTATCAGCGTGGCCCGATTGAGCTCACGACGACTTTTAACGGTCATAAAGCGGACCACTAATTGGGGCTGGGCCAGTACACCGATGCCTACGCCCATTGTAATAGTGCTTATGACAATCCACCAGAGATTATATTCAGGAGCGCCCCAGCCAAACTTAGGCATGGCCGTCCAGCCCTGATGTCCGATACTCCTGAGTGAACCGGGAACCAGCGGTGCGATAGCTGAAAGTTTCTCATGGGCAGCTGTCACACCGCCGAGCTGTTTATAACAGAAGATCAGCATGACAAACATGCCAATAAACATGATTGTGCCCTGGAGGGCATCAGAATACATCACGCCCTTGAGCCCGCCGACCACTACATAGGCAGCAATAATGACACTAAAGACCAATAAGGCAACATTATAATCGACTCCAAAAGAAGAGGCCATAAAGACACTGCCGCCGATTAAAACCGCCGCGGCATATAAAGGAGTAAACAAAAAGATAACCGAACCAGAAAAAACCTGAATAAACTTACTCTGGAAGCGCCGGGCCAGAAATTCCGGAAAGGTATGAGCATTGAGATGATGGCCCATGCGACGGGTACGCGGGGCAAAGAATACAAAAGCGATAAAGATACCGATAAAGATATTAAAGACCGTCAGCCACAGCACACTCATGCCAAAGAGCCCTGCTACCCCGCCAAAACCGACAATGGCACTGGTGGAGATAAAGGTTGCGCCATAGCTCATGGCCATCACAAAGGGATGAACCGACCGACCGGCGACCAGATAGTCTTCTGAACTCTTGGTTCGCATATAACCCAGCACGCCCAGGTAAATATTAAGGGTTAAATAAATTAAAACGACGATGATTACAGTAATTCCAAGTCCCTGGGCCAGCATGGATGACTCTCCTTATAGATTATCAAAATAGACAGATAGGTTAATTCAATTAAAAAAATGTGGTTAGATAAATTATTCAGCGAACAACTATAGGTCTTCTTCGACCTGTTTTTCGGTTTTAGCCCATTTGACATCATCAGGGTCAACGGATTCATCACCTTTGTTCCAGTTGATTATGCCATAGATTACGCACAGGCCGGCACTGAGCAGGCACAGCAAATAAGCGGCTAAAACGCCTTTATCTTCGATTCCGAGCATCACGATCTCCTTATTTTAAGACAAGAACTGCCAATTTTTAGCTTATTAGAACAATAAACTGATCTTAATAATTTTAACTAATCAGGTAATGTAAAGCAAGTAAATATATAATATCGTTAATACTGGCTAAAAAGTCCAGTTTTTGACCATAATTACTGCTATGATTGTAATTTTCAGGCCCGGGAGCGTGACCAGCATAATAAAAATGGCCTGGACTGGCAGGGCAATCGCATGAAATTTTTTTATTGGAAATCATCATTTCTTCTGTTGGCCCAATCCCAGCACTGTGAGCAT
>JAEIOG010000005.1 GCA_016342495.1 Phycisphaerae bacterium | reverse complement strand
ATTAATCCCCCAAAACAAGTGAAAAATTAGAGCTTAATTTTCTAATAGAATTGTCTCATTTTGCTTGACAATTACCGTAATTGCTTCTTGCTGATATGCAGCTATGTTTTTTATGGCTGGGTCCATCGGTGGTTTTGTTTCCTTATTGCCGGTTCAACGGTAGTTGACTATTTTTGTGGTCTGGGTATGGAAAAGTATCCTGCCAAAAAAAAGGTCATGCTGGTGATTTCTTTGTTGTGCAATCTGGGGATGCTTGGCTTTTTTAAGTATTTTAATTTTTTTATAGACAATTTCAATGAACTGGCAGATAAATGTTATTGGCATTGTAATATCAATACTCTAAAAATCCTATTGCCAGTTGGCATATCATTTTATACTTTCCAGACTCTAAGCTATACTATCGATATTTATCGCGGTAAGCTTCAGGCTCGTAAAAACTTTATCGATTTCGCCTTGTTTGTCTCATTTTTTCCGCAATTGGTCGCTGGTCCGATTGAGAGGGCGGTTAATCTGTTGCCACAGATGGAAGAAAAAAGAAAGTTCAACTACGATTTCTTTGCTTCTGCTTTTCCACTGATTATCCGAGGCTATCTAAAGAAAATGGTAATAGCTGATAATGTGGCAATTTATGCGGATAAGGTTTTTATGCTGAATCAACCAACATTTATGCTTTTAGCTGCAGGGACGCTGGCTTTTGCTTTCCAGATATACACTGATTTTTCGGCATACACAGATATTGCCCGTGGAACTTCGAGATTATTGGGTTTTGAATTAATGGAAAACTTTAAGTCGCCTTACCTGGCGATAAGTCCTTCTGATTTTTGGCGTCGTTGGCATATTTCCTTTTCATCCTGGATTAGAGATTATTTGTATATACCATTAGGTGGTTCTAAAAATAAGACCAGATTCCAGTTTGCCGCTATTTTGGTGGTTTCTATGGGGCTAAGTGGCTTATGGCATGGGGCATCATGGAATTTTGTTCTCTGGGGAATTTTTCACGCGATAATCTTATTTGTCTATCATCAACTGGGTTTTGCCGGAAAATGGAAGCCAGCAACGAAATTATCTGCTGTAGTCGCCTGGTTCATAATGATTAGCCTGACGATGGTTGGCTGGGCGATTTTCAGGACTCCCAGTGTGTCCTGGCTGTTTTCAGCTTTGACAAATAATATAGTTATCGGGCTATCGGGGGATTCTCTGGTAGTTTCGCTGGTGATTATCATCAGTGTGATATTGTATGCATTGCCATTGTTGATTATGTTGATGTTGGACAGGCTTTTGCACAAGCAAAGTGTCGTTCATGGGGTTTTTTATGGCCTCGCTCTAGCATTGATTATAATGCTGCATAACCCCCAGGGTCAGGATTTTATATATTTTCAGTTTTAAGTGAGATAATATCAATGAAAAAAATAATAACAGTATTTATAGCTATCATAACTTTTGTTTTGATTAGTTGGTTTTTTGATAGTAAAACCACCGGAAAACTTATTGATGATACCCAAAAGCCTCCAAAACCATTAAAAATTGCTATCGCAAAGAGTATTGAATTCTATCAGCCTAAGATGATTCTACTGGGCAACTCCATGTTGCAAAATGGCATTGATGAAAATCTATTCAATCAGTGCGTTGGCATTAAAACCCTTAAAATCACTCTGGGTGGTTCGGCTTCTGCATGGTGGTATCTGACCATGAAAAATGTTATCGCAAAAGCTCATCGCAAGCCTGATATGGTGGTGCTATTTTTCAGAGATGATTTTCTTATCCGGCCTGAATTCAGGGTTGATGGATCATATTTAGGTTATATTAATGATATGCGTGATCCTGGTGGTGAATCGCTGCTGGATCGGTTGGCTTATCTTAATAATCTGAATCAGTTACAATATTTGCTGATAAAACACAGTTCTGTTGCTCAAATGCATTATCAGGCAAAGCCAGCGATAAATGATTTGATAAAGGCTAAAATTGTGGGGCCTATGACGGGCAATCAGCCTAAAGCTATTGAAAAGGCGATTGCCAGGGTTTTTGAAAATAAAAAACTCAATCAGAATCTGTTAACAAATCGCCAATTAGCTTCGGAAATGACGAAAAATGATTCGGAAAGACAATTTTCTCAAAAACTCAATAATTCTTTTTTACCGGAGATTGTCAGTATTGCCGGAGATAGTAATATCAGGTTGATACTGGTTCGGGTAAAATGTAGACGTGATTTGACTCCAGGACAACAGCCGGAGCATTTGCTCCATTATATTGATCAGTTGAAAAAGTATTGCCAGAGCAAAAATGTGGATTTGATTGATTTTTCCGATGATGACCGTATCAGATCTGAGCATTATGCTGATGGTGACCACCTTAATCCGGCAGGTTGTCGGCTATTTACCAAGATGGTAGCTGATAAAATTAGGACTTTGACAGGCAACAAGAAAGTCCTATAACTTTTATTTGCATTGGGCTTACCCATTTGGAGTGGTTCGGGTCATCTGGTATTGTTATGTTCAATGCAATATTTCACTATTGAATTGTTGTCTTTTTGCATCATTTCGCATATCATGCAAACTTATGGTCATTATAAGGTATATTTTGTTATATTGACGGCCAATAATGTCCGATTAATAATAAACACGTTCTTTATATTTGGATGTGTTCAAACTTGGTTTGTCAATTAGTGTTCAGGAAAGGCCATTTATCGTGAAAATTTGTGTTACAGGGGTTGGTTATGTCGGTTTGGTCGCAGCAGCTTGTTTGGCTGAGGGCGGAAACCACGTTATTTGCGTTGATAATGACCAAAATAAAATTGAAAACCTGAAAAATGGCATAATTCCTATTTATGAACCAGGTTTGACCGAGATCGTCCAGAATAACTATAAAGCCGGACGGCTGATATTCACTACTGATCTGGCTCAGGGTGTCGCCGAATCACTTATTATATATTTGGCGGTTGGCACTCCCTCGGCGGATGATGGTTCTGCCGATATTTCCGCGGTGCTTGATGTTGCCGGGCAGGTTGCCAAAACGATGGATGGCTACCGCATCATAGTTACTAAAAGTACCGTCCCTGTCGGAACTCATAAAAAGGTTGCCGAGGTTATTTCAGCGAAAACTTCCCATAGTTTTGATTATGTCTCCAATCCCGAATTCTTAAAAGAAGGGTCAGCTGTTGAAGACTTTATGAAGCCTGATCGTGTCATTATTGGCACCACCAATCCTGCGGTTACAGAAATAATGAAGCAGCTCTATAGTCCATTTATGCGTAAATCGGGCCGTTTATATGATATGGACCCAGCTTCGGCGGAGATGGCTAAATATGCTTCTAATGCAATGCTGGCAACCCGCATATCTTTTATGAATGAAATTGCCAGATTATGCGATAAAGTTGGTGCTGATGTCGAACAGGTCCGCCAGGGCATGGGTTCTGATTGTCGCATTGGTAATGCCTTTTTATTTCCTGGTGTTGGCTTTGGCGGCAGTTGTTTCCCGAAAGATGTTCGGGCTTTGATTCACATGGGTAACCAGGTTGATTGTCCGATGACGGTCGCCAGATCGGTACAGCAGACCAATCTGGTTCAGCACGATTACTTTGCTGATACCATTCTGAATTATTTTGGCGAGCAAGCCAAAGATATTACTGTTGCCTGCTGGGGATTGGCTTTTAAGGCCCGTACCGATGATATTCGTGAATCGCCTGCGATTCATTGCATTAATCGTTTTTTAGATGCTGGCATGAAAGTGAAAGCTTATGACCCTGAAGCTATGGAAAACACTAAAATGCAGCTGGGCGATAAAATCCAGTTGCTGGATAATAGTTATGATGCCTTAGAAGGCTGTGATGTACTGGTGATCTTTACCGATTGGCAGGAATTCCGTAATCCTGATTTTGAAGCTATTGCTAAAAAATTGAGCAAACCTGTGCTTTTTGATGGCCGCAATCTCTATGATAAGAGATATGTAGCTAAGCAGGGCATTGAATATTATTCAATTGGCCGACCATAATATAGAACCGTCAGATTAAGAGAACGGTTTGTAAAAATATCATTCCCCAAAAAATGGGAATTCAGGCATAAGCCCCGTAGGAAACGCCCCTGGCGCAACCCACCGGGACGGAGTGCGTGTCGAACAGGTGAGTAAGGTAGAATTAAGTTGATAGAAAAAGATATAATTAAAAAAAATATATATTCAGCTGTCATGAATGATTCTCATCTCAATATGATTGATTCTGTATATTTGTTTGGCTCTTATGTTGATGGTAAAGCTAAGAGCGATAGCGATGTGGATATATTGATAAAGTTTGCCCCTGATGCGACGATTGGTTTTTTTGCTTTGGCAGATATTCAAGAGCATTTTGAGAATACTATCGGTAAAAAAGTTGACTTAGTCACACCAGATGCTGTCAGTAAATATTTCAGGGAGAGTGTTCTCAATCAAGCTGAGGTAGTATATGAAAGATGATAGTGTATATCTTCGGCATATTTTAGAATCGATAGAGAAAATTCAGCGATATATTCAACAAAGTGAGTTTGATGATTTTGCAGCTAATTCTCTTTTGATTGATGCGGTAGTGCGAAACCTTGAAATCATAGGTGAGGCTTCAGGGGCGATAAGCGAAGATTTTAAAATATCATATAAAGAAATCCCCTGGCGACAGATGAAAGGCATGAGGAATGCTTTAATTCATCAATATTTTGGTGTTGAAGTTAAGGTTGTTTGGAACACATGTAAGCAGGAAATTCCAGCCTTAAAAACGATAATAGAGAAAATTTTGAAATGAAAAATCTCATTTTATACCCAAAGGGTATGATTTGATCTGGCAGAGCCAACGTTAAAACCTTGCAGTGTATAAACTTATAGATAGAAAAACGGACAAACTCAATTGTTATGAGTATATTTTGTCATTGGGCAAGCTTTGACAAAATAGAGGAATTAAATGATGAGTAAAATTTTAGTAACAGGTACCGCTGGTTTCATAGGTTCTTTCCTTGCCGCCCGATTAATCGAACGTGGCGATGAGGTTGTGGGTCTTGACAGCATTAATGACTATTATGATATCCGGGTCAAGCATGGCCGCTTGCAAAGGCAGGGCATCGATTATGAAACTATCAAATATGGCAAAATGAAACAAAGTACCAAATTCGACAATTTTCGTTTTGTCAAAATGAACCTCGAAGATAAAGAGAGCATGGACAAACTTTTCAAAGTTGAACAGTTCGATAAAGTCTGCAATCTGGCAGCTCAGGCCGGCGTTCGTTACAGCCTCATTAATCCCCAGGCTTATATTGATTCCAATATCGTAGGCTTTACCAATATTCTGGAAGGCTGTCGTCATAATGATGTTGGTCATTTAGCATATGCTTCCAGTTCCAGTGTCTATGGCCTGAATGAATCGATGCCGTTTTCGACTTCTGACAATGTTGATCATCCGGTCAGTCTTTATGCCGCCAGTAAAAAATCCAATGAGCTGATGGCCCATTGTTACAGTCATCTGTTTGGCCTGCCGACCACTGGCCTGCGTTTCTTTACGGTCTATGGCCCCTGGGGCCGGCCCGATATGGCTTTGTTTATTTTCACCAAGGCTATTTTGGAAGGTCAACCGATAGATGTCTTTAATCATGGCAAAATGAAACGCGATTTCACTTATGTCGATGATATTGTCGAAGGGGTTACTCGGGTTATCGATAATCCTTTCCCGGGCAATCCCAACTGGTCGGGCATGAAACCTGACCCCGGCAGCAGCAAAGCTCCTTATAAAATATATAATATTGGCAATAGTGCCCCGGTGCTGCTGATGGACTTTATCGAAGCGATCGAAGAAGCGGTGGGCCAGCAAGCCCAAAAGAATATGATGGATATCCAGCCCGGCGATGTCCCGGCGACCTGGGCCAATGTTGATGACCTGATCGAAAACCTTGACTATAAGCCTGCAACCCCGATAAAAGAGGGCGTGCGGAAATTTGTGCAGTGGTATCGTGATTTTTATAAAGTTTAACAGTGTGAAAGTTTGCAGGTAATAAATCATTATGCTATCGATCGAACAAATAAAAACTGTAACTCAAAAAGTAGCTCCGCATTATCCGGTGCGTCGGGTTCTTTTGTTTGGATCATATGCCAGTGGCCAGGCCAGTGACCAAAGTGATGTTGATATGTTGGTGGAGTTTTCGATAAGTCCGGTTTCGCTCTTTGAATTGGCCGGTTTTAATCAGGAATTAAGGCAGGCTCTTCATGTAGCGGTCGATACGGTCAAGCTGCCACTGAAAGAGAATATTATTGATATAACCAAAGCGGTACCTCTGTATGAATGCTCGAAATAACAGCATGCTAATAGCAAAATCCTAAAAGAGATAGCTGTCATTAATGATGTGACAGGGCGTTTATCCAAAGCAGAATTTATGGCAGATGATCTTGCTCAGCGTGCCATCGCTATGACATTGATTAATATTGGTGAACTGACAACGTTGTTATCGGATGAATTCAAAGAACAATATCGACATATCCCGTGGATGAAAATTAAAGGATTGAGAAATATCATTGCCCATCGTTATGAAATAATAGATTTCGAAGATGTCTGGGAAACCGCAATAACAAGTATTCCAGAACTGGAAAAGTATTTACTGGAAATATGAGAAAAGATTCGGCTTATGGCAAAACTTTGTGCAGTGGTATCGTGATTTTTATAAAGTTTAAGCAATATACAAAGATGTTAATCTTATAAATAATGCAAAGGGAAATAATTATGACAAAAGAAATGCAAAAGAAAATCGATGATCGTACCGCTAAAATCGCAATTATTGGCTTGGGCTATGTTGGCCTGCCGCTGGCGGTTGAATTTGGCAAAATCTTTCCAACTATCGGTTTTGATATCAATCAGCCCCGCGTTGATGAACTTAAATCTGGTATTGACCGCACCCTGGAAGTCGATTCAGACAATCTCAAATCCGCGGATAAACTCATCTATGGCTGTGACTTAGATTCGATCAAAGATGCCGATATTTATATTGTCACGGTGCCAACGCCCATCGATAAATATAATACTCCTGACCTAACCCCGCTGCTCAAATCCAGCGAAACCGTCGGCAAAACCCTCGCTAAAGGCAATATCGTCATTTATGAATCCACAGTTTATCCCGGCTGCACCGAAGAAGATTGCGTGCCGGTACTGGAAAAGCACAGTGGTCTGAAATTCAATGTCGATTTCTTCTGTGGCTATAGCCCCGAACGCATTAATCCCGGCGATAAAGAACATACTGTCACCAAAATCAAAAAGGTTACCAGTGGCTCGACCCCGGAAATCGGCAAAGTTGTCGATGCCCTTTATAATACCGTCATTGTCGCCGGCACCCATCTGGCATCCTGCCTGCGGGTAGCGGAAGCGGCCAAGGTTATCGAAAATTCTCAGCGGGATATCAATATTGCCTTTGTCAATGAACTGAGCAAAATCTTTGGTCTTATGGGTATCGATACCTTAGAAGTCCTGGAAGCTGCCGGCTCGAAGTGGAACTTCCTGCCCTTTAGGCCCGGTTTAGTCGGTGGCCATTGCATTGGTGTTGACCCTTATTATCTAACCCATAAAGCCCAGTCATTGGGCTATCATCCTGAAATCATTCTGGCCGGGCGTCGCATTAATGATGGCATGGGCGAACATGTCGCCAGTGAAGTTGTCAAGCTGATGATCAAGAAAGGTCATCGCGTCAAAGGGGCCAAGGTGCTGATATTGGGCATAACTTTCAAAGAAAACTGTCCTGATATTCGCAATAGCCGGGCCATCGATGTTATCGAAGAGCTCAATGATTATGGCTGTGCTGTCACAGTCCATGACCCCTGGGCCGATGCCGCCGAAGTCAAAGCTGAATATGGTGTCGAGCTGGCCCCGATGCCCGCCGATACCGCCGATATCGATGCGGTAGTCCTGGCGGTAGCTCATCATCAGTTCAAAGAATTTGACTTTAGCACCATCAATCGGGCCCGCACCGTCCTCTACGATATCAAATCCCTGCTCGGCAAAGATGTCGATGGCCGGTTGTAAAATTTATTTTTCTGTTGATATATACTTTCTAATTGCAGGAACTTTATCTTAATCAAGAACAAATATATGTGGGATTATTTAATAATAACAGCTTCTAATGATGCTCAGGCTCAGGGGTATCGTGATCAGTTAGATTTACGCTCAAAACTGGGACTTTTGCCTGAAGTAAATAGTGTATTAGTAGTTGCAGACCCTGATGGAAAACGTATAGGTTCTGGAGGAAGCACACTGTTTTGCTTGATGGAAGTTCTTGGTAGACAGTTAGACCTTGATCCTGATTTGAATAATTTACGTGAAATACTTAGTAATTTACGCATTTTGATTATTCATGCCGGTGGTGATTCTAAACGATTGCCTGCCTATGGTCCATGTGGGAAAATATTTGTCCCAGTGCCAGGCGATTCTGATACTTTGCTGCCTATGACTTTATTTGACAGGCAGTTGCCAACTTATCTGGCATTGCCTGCACCGGTGGCGGGTGTTGGCCAGGTAGTAATAACTTCAGGAGATGTGATACTTAATTTCGACCCTACACAGATTAGTTTTGATAAAACAGGATTGACAGGATTGGGATGTTATGCTCCTCCAGAACAGGCGGCTAATCACGGTGTCTTTTGTGGATTTGATTCGCATGGTAAGGTTAAAAAATTTCTGCAAAAACCAACTCCAACTCAGCAACAGAGTTTAGGTGCGGTTGATCATTATGGTCAATCGGTACTTGATATTGGAGTGATGAACTTTGATGCAGAAACTGCGACGAAATTGTTAGGTATATTCGGCCTTTACTTTAAAAATGAAGGTGATCTGGCTTTTTCTGGTGAAATGGCTCAGGCAGTTATTGACCATGGGTTAGATTTTTATCGTGAAATATGCTGTGGAATGGGTACCGAAGTGACTTCTGCTCACCATAGTCAAATGGCAAAGGCAAGTGGTTCCACCTGGAACTATGCATTACTAGGACGTTTGCTACAGGGCTTGGAATCTATTGAATTTAATTTGGAATTGCTGAAGCAGTGTGACTTTATTGACTTTGGTACTACCGCACAGGTTATCCGTAGTGGCACAAGTCTGGTCCAGCAGGACCGAGGCGCACCGTCGTTGCATTTTTGTCTGGATATTAATAATTTAATCCATAGAAATGGCCATATCGTTGGGGCAAACTCCTGGGTTGAAGGCTGTCGTATTAATGCTCCATTGCATCTGGAAGGAAATAATGTAGTTGTCGGTGTTGATATCAATGAACCTTTGCTATTAGCCAAAGATACCTGTCTGGATATGATTGCAGGCTTTGCGCGAAATAATAAGCCGGTCTATTTTATCCGGTGCTATGGTGTTAATGATACTTTCAAAGATACCATTGAAAATAATGCTACTTTTTGCAATCTACCTATCTCGCAATGGATAAATGCGGTTAATGCTCGCAATAATGATGTTTGGGATGATTCAATTACTGACATACAGCGGACGCTTTGGAATGCCAAGTTATTCGTTACGACAGATACCCCTGAGCAATATCGCAATTGGATATGGATGTTTGATCCCAGTCGGGCCAGCGATGAACAAATAAATAACTGGTACAATTCTGACCGTTATAGTTTAGCAGAAATTGCTTTTCAAATCGATCAAGATAAATTTTTCCAAAGACGGCATATAATCAGGGCTGAACAAATTAAAAATAATCTGCGTTATATATTTCGTCCTGACAGTGAATTTTCTGCTGGCGAGCTAAGCAGCATTGTAGCTGATAGTGATGACCAGACTGGCTGGATTAGCGCATTGATTACCGAGGCTATATGGCATTACGACAATGGTATGGGAATGAATTCTCTGGTATTTCCGCGTATTATTCATACTCTTGCCACTGTGTTGGAAAATATAACTTATAAAAATGAATGTGCTATCGAATCCATCTGGCCTCAATTGGAACAAAAACTTAGTTCTGCTGAAAATGATTGGTTAGCAGATATCGGACTGAATATTAATTCTGGGGTGACTATTAATTGCTGGGTCAAAAAGGCTCGAAGCTTAGCTTTTGATTCGCTGAGTAGAACCATCATTCATACTGATAACAAAAAGACTGATCCGCCACAGAATAAGCTTCGTAGCGATGAAATCGTCTGGGGACGATCCCCTGCTCGTTTTGATACTGGTGGTGGCTGGAGCGATACTCCACCATATTCTCTGGAATATGGTGGCTGTGTGGTTAATACTGCTGTTGATCTTAATGGTCAGTCGCCGATTCAGGCATATTTGCGAGTTACTGATGAACCGATTATTACTATTGGTTCTATTGATTTAGGGACAAGAATAAAAATCTCTGAACTTGACGAACTATTAGATTATCGAGAGCCTACCAGCAAGTATGGCCTGGTAAAAGCAGCTTTGGCATTATCCGGGTTTTCTCCAGAATATCCCGTCTGGCCTAAGGATATTACCTTAAAACAAATGCTCGAGAGCTTTGGCGGCGGTATTGAAATTACTACTTTAGCAGCTATTCCTAAAGGAAGCGGGCTGGGAACTTCAAGTATTATGGGGGCGGTTATATTAGCAGTGATATATCGTGTAATGGGACAAGAACTTGTTCCTCGTGCACTGTTTAATAAAGTTCTGCAGCTCGAACAGGCATTGACTACTGGTGGAGGTTGGCAGGATCAGGTTGGAGGTGTAGTAGGAGGCGTGAAAATCGTTTATACCAGTGCGGGTTTGGTTCCTGACCCCAGAATTCATTATCTACCCAGCGATATTATTGAACCATCTACCAATGGTGGCCTGACTTTACTGTATTATACAGGCATTACTCGTTTGGCTAAAAATATTCTGGAGCAAGTTGTTGGTCGTTATCTTGATCGCAATCGTGAAAGCATGTCTACTCTGACCAAAATTCATAATCTTAGTGGGCAGGTTGCCGAGGCTTTCTCTCGCAAGGATTTACCTGCTTTTGGTCAGGCGGTAGATGCCGCATGGTATTTGAACAAACAGCTTGACCCTGATTCAACTAATGCTCAGGTCGAAAAGCTATTCGATCGGGTTAAGCCATATATCTATGGAGGCAAGTTACTCGGTGCTGGTGGTGGTGGTTTTATGTTAATGGTATGCAAATCACCAGAAGATGCTAAGTTGGTTCGGTCCATACTTAGCGATAATCCACCTAATGATCGTGCTCGTTTTTTTGATTTTAATGTCAATAATCAGGGTCTGGTAGTGACTGTATGTTAATATCGTAATATTAACGAATAAACTGGAGTTTTTAATGTTTATGCACAAAGATGCTAAAATTTATATTGCAGGTCATATTGGCCTGGTTGGCAATGCCATATACCGTAAGTTGAAATCACTGGGATATAATAATCTTTTAACTGCTAATTATCCTGATCTCAATCTTATTGATCAAAAGCAAACTCTGACATTTTTTGAAGAAGAAAAACCGGATTATGTTTTTCAGGCGGCGGCTAAAGTAGGTGGTATTTATGCCAATAATATTTACCCGGCCCAGTTCTATTATGAAAATATAATGATCCAGAATAATATTATTCATAGTTCTTATTTGTGTGGCGTTAAAAGATTGTTGTTTTTAGGTTCCTCATGTATCTACCCCAAATTGGCTCCTCAGCCCATTAAGGAAGAGCATCTGCTCTCCGGATATCTGGAGCCAACTAATCGCCCCTATGCCATTGCTAAAATAGGAGGTATTGAGCAATGCTGGACTTACAATCGTCAATATGGAACGCGTTATATTGCAGCAATGCCAACTAACTTATATGGTCCTGGTGATAATTATGATTTGCAAAACTCTCATGTATTGCCTGCCATCATTCGTAAAATGCATGAGGCCAAAGAATCTACTTCTCCTACTGTTCAATTATGGGGGACTGGAAGTCCTTACCGTGAATTTTTATTTAATGAAGATTTAGCGGCAGCCTGTATTTTTCTCTTGAATCTGCCTGATCAGGATTATTCTAAAGTTGTTGGTCTTGAAGATAGCCCTCCGCTGATTAATATTGGCAGTGGTTCGGAATTTACTATCAAGGATCTTGCTAAAAAAGTCTCTGATATTGTTGGCTATCAAGGTGAGATTGTTTGGGATTCTTCCAAGCCCGATGGCACACCGCGTAAATTTATGGACAGTAATAAAATTTTCAATCTGGGCTGGAAACCGTCAATCGATATCGAGCAGGGCATTGGAATTGCCTATGCCGATTTTCTGAAACGTAAGGCCACCTTCAAATAAACAAATGCGGACAATGATATGAATTATGCAGTTATAATGGCCGGTGGTTCCGGACAGCGTCTGTGGCCTTTGAGCCGAAAGGCCCGGCCCAAACAAATGATAGATATTTTTAATGGTAAATCGCTTTTGCAACTTTGTGTTGATCGCATTAAGCCAGTTTTTGAGGTTGAGAATATTATTGTTATTACTAATCAGGAATATGTTTCTGTTGTACGTGAGCATTTGTCTGATATACCCCCCAAAAATATTATTGGTGAACCGGTCGGACGTGACACTTTAAATGCTATTGGACTAGCTGCGGCCATCATTTCCAAAAATGATCCGGAGGCTACGATGGCTGTTTTTGGTGCCGACCAGATAATCGAACCTGCTGAAACTTTACAGGATGCCATAAAATATGGCTTGAAATTTATTGCTGATAAGCCCGAAGCATTGATAACCTTTGCGATAAAACCAGATGCACCGCATACCGGTTTTGGCTATCTCAAACATGGGTCAGCTTCTGATATTGATAATAAGGTCTTTACGGTCGCCGAATTTAAAGAAAAACCAGATGCCGAAACTGCCAGGCAATATCTAAAGTCCCGCCAATACAGTTGGAACAGCGGGATGTTCGCCTGGCGGGTTGCTACCATCAATGCCTTGATTGCCCGGTATTTGCCGGAAAACCACAAAATTCTAAAGATTATTGCCGGCACCTGGCAGACCGAATCTTTTGTATCAACATTAAATGCTGAATTTCATCAGCTTATGAAAATAAGTATCGATTATGGTATTATGGAAAGAGCTGAAAATGTTTATATGCTGGAACTGGATTGTAAGTGGAAAGATGTCGGTTCATATCAGGCCTTAGCCGAAATTATTGCGGAACCAGATATAAATAATAATCGAATAATTGATAATACCTGCTGTGAGATTCTCGACAGTTCCAATAATATCATTATCAGTGAAATGCCAGACCATGCTATTGTTGCTATCGATGTGGATAATCTGGTAATAGTTGAAACTGAAAAGACGACTCTGGTATGTCATCGTGATAAAACAGACAAACTTAAGCAGGTGCTTGAAAATATGGCAAATGCTGAACATGAAAAATATTTGTAAAATATCAGCCCGGATTAGAACTGATAATTAATTAATAATTTTAGATTGAAGGTATCTTATGAAAAAAGCTTTAATAACAGGAATTACCGGCCAGGATGGCTCTTATCTCGCTGAACTATTACTTGGCAAAGGCTATAAAGTCTATGGTATTATCAGGAGAAGTTCTTCTTTTAATACTAATAGAATCGACCATTTATACCAGGACCCTCATGATCAGCCTAATCTGGAATTGATTTACGGCGATCTTACCGATGGCAGTAACTTAGCCAGCATCCTGCAGGATACTCAGCCGGATGAAGTTTATAATCTTGGCGCTCAAAGTCATGTTCGGGTCAGCTTTGATCAGCCGATTTTTACCGTCAATACCGATGCCCTGGGTTCTTTGCGATTGCTTGAGGCAATTCGTAAAATGGATAAACCTGCCCGTTTCTATCAGGCATCCAGCAGCGAAATGTTTGGCAAGGTCATCGAAACCCCCCAAACTGAAAAGACACCTTTTTATCCCCGCAGTCCCTATGGCTGTGCCAAGGTCTATAGCTACTGGCAGACGGTAAATTATCGTGAGGCTTATGATTTGTATGCCTGTAATGGTATTCTGTTTAATCATGAATCCCCGCGTCGGGGTGAAACTTTTGTAACTCGTAAAATCACCCGTGCCGCTACCCGGATCAAATTGGGCCTGCAGGACAAACTTTATCTCGGTAATATCGAAGCCAAACGCGATTGGGGCTTTGCCGGTGATTATGTCGAAGCTATGTGGCTGATGCTTCAGCAGGACAAAGCTGAAGACTATGTGATTTCCACCGGTGAGACTTATTCAGTTAGAGAGTTTCTGGATGAAGTTTTTGGCCATCTTGACCTGGACTGGCAGAAATATGTAGAGATCGATCCAAGATATTTCCGACCGACCGAAGTGGATTTATTGCTGGGTGATGCCTCCAAGGCCAGAAAACAATTGAACTGGAGCCCTGAAGTCTCATTTAAACAGCTGGCCCAGATGATGACCGATTCGGATCTGAAAATCGCTGAACATGAAAAACTCATTCAAGATCATGGTAAAGCCTGATTTCTCTGGGATATTAACTTTACACTGACTTGCATTTTGCCCAAATACCAAGGGGAACTATGAATCAAGATCAATGCCCATTATGTAATAGCACCGCAAACCATAAACTGTTTGCGACCAATGGTTATGATATGCTGGCCTGTGATAATTGTGAGTTGATGTTCATATCGCCATTTCCGCAATCTGAAAAACAGCGTTTCCAGCAGGTTGCCGCCAATAAACTGGCTGATATCACCGTGATTGACCCTGAGCACTATTCCATTGCCCGCGAAATTTATTATCAGGAACTTTTCCCGCTGGTCAAGCCCGCTTTCCAGAAAGCTAAGAGCCTGCTGGATATTGGCTGTGGCACCGGGCATCTGTTGACTCTGGCAAAGCAGTGCGGCATAAAACAATGCGATGGCCTGGAACTAAATACCGCCCGGGCTACCTATGCCCGCGAGCATACCGGCTGTGATATTATTGAAAAACCCATCGAGGAATTCCAAACCGATAAAAAATATGATGTGATTACTTTGATCGATGTCCTGAGCCACATTTATTCTTATGACAAATTATTTGTCGCGGTCAAGTCTTTGTTAAATGCTAATGGCCTTTTTGTCATCAAGACCGGCCAGTTCGCCGCCGGCGTGCAGCGTGGCAGTGTTTTTGACTGGGAAGTGCCCGATCATTTGCATTTTATGGGAATGGCTACCAGCGATTATATCGCCAAGAAATACGGGCTGGAAATTATTTCCCAGGAGCAGGTCGCCCATGCCGATGAATTATATACCCGCGAACGTTTTTTGACCAAAGGCCGCAGTTGCAAGCGAAATCTTATCAAGGCCATTCTCGCTTATACCCCATTTGCGATAAAACTGCTCAAGTGGCAATATCTCCAAAAACATGGCAGAAATGTCTTTTCGACGGTGATTGTTCTGCAAAATAAAAAGGATAACCAAAGGATATGAATTCTTTTGGCAAATTGTTAGAGTTATTCGAATGCCCCGTTGACTCCAACGGGCGACAGGTTGACGCCAACGAGTGACGCGTTGACACCAACGAGTGATGAGTGGATACCAACGAGTGACGCGTTGGCATCAACGAGCAGTGTGTTGGTTGCAACTAGTGACTCGTTGTCTCCAACGATCGACGCGTTGACATCAACAAGTGATGCGTTGGGCAATATTTATTGTTTGAATTATAATAAATAAGGCTTGCTTGCTTATTAAAACCCTGTTTTCGCCATAATAAAGGTGATTTAACTGAAAATATGACTTTGCCAGAGCTATTGCTTTGAAATATCCCGGTCGGCCAAGTATAATTATCTGGCAAAATAAAGGTTATAATTGAAAAAGGGTGATTTTATGAGTGATTATATTCCTCGCGGTGATGCGGAATTCCAGCTTTGGTTGCAGAATTTTACTGCTTATGCCAATGAGCATTTGGCCGATCTGGGGCTTGAAACCGCCGATATAGCCCCGATTATCAACGATCTGGCGGCCTTTGCCAATGCCATGGACACCCATATCGCCGCCCGGCAGGCAGCACAGGCAGCTCGGCAGACCAAAAATGCGGCCCGGACTCAGGCCGAATCAGCAGCGCGGGCCCTGGTGCGGCAATTGCAGGCCAGCCCGGTCGTCGATAATACTGAAAAGACGGCTTTGGGCATAACCGTGCCAGGCCAGAACCACCACAGCGGTGGTATTGAAACCCGTCCGATTGGCAGTGTCGATACTTCCCAGCGGCTGCGGCATGAAATTCGTTTTGTCGATGAAGCTACTCCCACCCGCCGGGCTAAACCTGCCGGGGTGATGGGCTGTGAGATCTGGGTCAAAGTCAGCGTACCCGGGGATCCGGCCCCGATTGGCCCCGATGAACTCAGTTTTGTGACCTTAGATACCGCCAGCCCTTATATCGTCGAATATGATGGTGCCGATGGTGGCAAAACCGCCCACTATATGCTAAGATGGGTCAAAACCAATGGCCAAAAAGGCCCCTGGAGCGAAACCGTCAGTGCGACAATTGGCGGATGATTAGTTTTTTTGATGATATCCGGGTTGGATGTTTTGGAGTTGGTTGTTTTTTCTATTTATCAGTGGATGATAAAGCATTTAACTGTTTATTATGCGAGTGGGCATTGATTTATCTATTGATTTTCTTAATGTCGCCTCTCAAAAAGCTAATCTCGCATTATCGGTTTATTGTAACCCGAAATACGAATTCTTTAGTAAAATTAATATGAAAATTATTTTTATGGAAGTAATGAGATTATATGATGAATAATATGTTGGATAATACATTTCTGAGCTACGATGACCCTGTCTATGAGAATAAGATTAAGCACGATGGCTTTTGGGCTGCTTTGCTTTTGGGTATGTTGTTCTTTGGTCCCAGGTCTACGCCAACTATGTCACTTCCCCCCTTTCGAGTGGTAGATTTTATAATTGTCTACCTTTTCTTTAGCAGATTGTATTTGGGAAGATATCAAAATGGGTTCATTTTTTCTTCGGCTAATAAAGTTTTTAGTATTTTAATGCTTTTATTGACTTTTGTGCTTGTTATTTCAACTTTTATAAATGTGGCTATTGGAAAGATACCATTTTTTTTGAAAGATTTTAATTTGGCGGTATCTTTTGTCAGGGCGGTTGTGATTGCTTCGGTAGCTTCTTCTTTTGTCTGGAAAGATAAGCAGGTGAGGCAATTTGCTTTCTGGATAATGAGCTGGGTTTTTCTAGCAGGTTTATTGGCTTTCGTGCAGAAGTTTTTCCCGTATATGGCTTCAGGTATTATCGAAAAACTTTATGCTGTAGAATATACGAGACTGGAAATCGAAACAAGCAGTATTTATTCGAGGGTTGCAGGTACTTTTGGTAATCCTAATATGTTTGGATATGGACTTGTTTTTTTGGGTACTACATCACTTACTTCTGCAATATACCTAAAGGGAAGATATCGATTTTGGCATATTGTTTTGTACTTATTTATAGGTTTTGCTGTTTTGATTACTACCGGTTCAAGGACTTCATTAGGTGCTTTTGTAATTGTAACATTTATGGTATTAATTATGTCTTTGAAGGGGAATTCAAAAATTGGGATTTTATTTGTGATGTTTATGGTTATTGTCTTATATTTTTTGGTCAAAGTAAATATTCATAGTTTACCTTTGAATGAAAGAGTAAAAGATGTTTTAGCTGGCCAGGAAGGTGCTGTTGAGGAAGGTATTTACTCTCGTTATGCCCTTTGGGAAAAAAGTTTTGAAGCAGCCAAGGAATCCATTGTTTTTGGTGAGGGAGCTTCAAGAATTACCTTTCAATTATCAGATAACGGGTATATCATGATGTTGCTTCGGACCGGTATAATAGGTGCAATTCTTTACCTGTCGCTTCTTATATATTTAATCATTATAGGAGTTTCTAGTTGTTTGAATGAAACAAGGCAACTGCAAAAGGCTATAGTTTATATGGGGGTAGCTGCCTTGGTTAATCATTTGATTTTTGAATTAACAGCAGACTTCTTGTGGAATGTAGAGTTAGTCGCTATCTGGGCTGCTTATATGGGGATTTTATGTGGAATAAGCTATCAGCGTAAGCAATATCACTTTTACAGTTATTGCAACGGTAATGATTTAAATACACTTAATATTGAATGATATCATATGTCCACTAATGCTAAGAAAAACCTAATTATAAATGTTGGCAGCAATTTTCTGGCAATTTTTATTAGCGCTATTATTACCATTTGGCTTACTCCTTATTTGATAAAAACATTAGAAGTTGAAGTATATGGCATAATACCTCTTGTTACTTCATTAATAACGTATTTTAACTTATTAACAAGTTCTATCTCGCAATCAGTAGGGAGATTTGTTACTGTAAGCTTTAATAAAGACGACCTTGTTGAGAGCAATATTTATTTTAATACGGCACTAGGAGCTCTTTTACTTTTGTGTGGAGGGTTGTTTGTCCCTGTTATTGTTATTTCTGTGTGTTTTAGCTATTTTTTTAATGTTCCTCCAGGCCACGAACTTGCTTCTAGTTGGCTTTGTTTTATGGTTATTGTAGGTTCATTTATTATGGCAATATCAAGTCCATTTATGGTCAGCATTATGATAACCAATAAATTTTACTTACAGAATATAAATCAGGTTCTTGGTAAATCATTAAGAGTTGGGGTTTTGGTTATTTGCTTTGTCTGTTTGAAACCTTCGCTGGTGTATTTTGGGATTTCCTATTTGACAATGGCACTATTTTTGCTGATATCGTTCATGATTATTTCCAGACAACTTGTGCCACAATTGACTATCAATCCTCGGTTATTTAGTCGTAAGGCACTGAAGCAAATGAGTGGCTTGAGTGCGTGGATTGTTGTTGAGTCTGTAGGGGCTATTTTCTATATTAGCATTACTTATATAGTGATTAATGTTTTTCTTGGTTCTGAACAGGGAGGTCAATACGGTCCAATTGCTGAGCTTGTTATGTTATTCTCATTATTAGGCGCTTCGATAACCAATGTCTTTGCTCCGATTGCATATAAATATATTGCTAAAAATGAATTTGTTTTGCTTGCTATGCAATTAAAAAGAACATTGAAGTTTATTTGTTTGATTATGGCATATCCAATAGGTTTGGTGTGTGGGCTAGCTAATCCGGTGTTGCAAAGATGGCTTGGTGATGAATTTGTAGATTTAGCACCATTGCTCTTGATCATTATGATACCATGGTTGGTGTCGATTTCAACAAGACCATGCAGTGCAATTTTTAGAGGGCTGAATAAGGCCAAACTACCTGCTTTAGTTACTTTAGTTTTAGGGTTTGTTAATGCATTGTTGTCAATAATTCTTGTTACGAACACTGATTTAGGCCTGTATGGTGTCGGGATTTCACTGTTGATTTGTTTAACAATTAAAAATTTATTTTTTACAACTATATACGCTGCGATAATAACGGGTACTTCTAAGAAAACATATTTTATGGAAATAGTTGCTGGTTGCATTGCATTTGCAATTGTATTTGCTTTAGCAAAATTATTATGTAATTATTTTTTCTTGGCAACAATGCCAAGGTTAGCTATTGTTGCCATTATCGGTGCAATAGTATATTTTCCTTCTTGTTATTTCGTGTTTATTAATAGAGACGAAAAGACATTGCTTAAATCATTTTTGTCACGTAATAAATAAAAGTTCTATAGCATTTAAGAGTTGTAATGGAAAAAATAAAACAATTAAATTCATGCTACGGTTGTGGTTTATGTTCAGTTGTATGTCCTGTGGATGTTATCAGAATTGAACTTTCTAGTGAAGGTTCTTATGTTCCTGTGATTGCAAGGGAAGATAACTGCACCCAATGTGGCTTATGCGAAAAAGTTTGTTCCTTTTTAAATGATGGGCTAGCAAGAGACCCCATAGATATCAAAGGATATGTTGTTAGCAGTAAAGATGGGCAGGTATGTAAGAGTTGTTCATCGGGTGGGGTTGGATTTGAAATATCGAAAGAATTGTTTGGCCAAGGTTTTCAAGCTTGTGGGGTGAAATATTCAAGCAAAGATAATAGAGCAGAGCATTTTGTGGCTGATAATGTTTGTGGTTTTGAAAAATCAAAAGGTTCGAAATATCTACAGAGTTATACTGTTGATGCTTTTAAAAAGATCGACATTAACGATAAATGGGTTGTTTTTGGAACGCCATGTCAGATCGATTCTTTTGCAAGATGGATTAAGCTACGAAAAAAAGAAAAAAACTTTGTGCTTGTGGATTTCTTCTGTCATGGTGTTCCTTCATATCATTTGTGGGATAATTATTTGAATTCTATTAAAAAAACAAACAAAATTAGCACAATAGATGATGTGACATTTCGAGATAAAAGAAATGGACATGGAAGAAATTCCTGGGCGATGGTGGTGAAATCTGAGCAAAAGGAAATTTTTTCTTCATTGTTAAAAGATAATAACCTATTTTATCGATTTTTTCTCGGCAATATTTGTCTTAATGCTGTTTGTTATGATAAATGTAAGTTTAAAGGAACTCAGAGTGCCGCTGACATAAGGATAGGGGACCTTTGGAGTGAAAAATATAGCAATATTGACAAAGGACTTTCTGCGGTTTTAATAAACACCGAAAAGGGGGCAGAGGTTTTAGGGAAATTATATAGTTCTTGTGAGATCAAAGAAGAGTTAGTTGATATTGTCTCAGAAGGTCAAATGATACATAGGTTAAAAAAACTCTTTTTACGGACTAAGGTTTTAAAAGATTTGGCAAAAGGCAAATCGCTTGCGAGTATATATAGATATGTTGCGATTACAAGAAAAATAATGCAGAAAGTAGACATCATAATTAAGTTTCGCAAAGGAAAAAAACTATGAAAGTTGGTATATTATCAATGCAAAGAGTGAGGAATTGGGGGTCATTTCTACAGGCTTTTGCTCTTAAAAAAAAGGTTGAGGACTTAGGACATGATTGTTCTTTTCTGGATGTAAAATCTGGCGTGGGCTTGACTAATGAAGAATTGTTTGAACTTAACAAAAGTAAAGGCTCAGCGTTTAAAAGAAAGCTTAGCTTGCTTTGGCTTGCTTTTCTTTATACGATAAAAGGACAGTTCTTCGCTCGTCTTAAAAGTGTTGCTTTTCAAAAAGATTTCGCTCATAAGTATGACAATGATTTTCTGCCGATTTTGGGGATTGACCCATCAAAATATGAATATGAAAAGGAATTTGATGTAGTCATTATTGGTAGTGATGAGGTATTTAATTGCACGCAAGCCAACTCTTTGAACCGCACTATGCAATTATTCGGGGAAGGGATAAATGCGAAAAAAGTTATTTCTTATGCTGCTTCTTTTGGGTATACGACAGTATCGGATTTAGAAAAACTGGGGTTAAAAGAAAGAATACAGGAGGCACTTTCTAATATCTCTGAAATATCAGTAAGAGATGAGAATTCTTCCGAATCAATAAAACAGTTGACTGGCAACAAATCGGAATTATGTGTTGATCCAGTAATTATTTATAATTTTGATGCTTATTTACCTGATGATGTTCCAGAAAAAGATTATTTGATTGTATATACATATCAAGGAAGAATAACTGATTCAGCGACTATTAATGCAATTAAGAAATATGCCAAATCAAAAAATAAGCAAATTATTTCTTTATATTCATATTATGTTTGGAGTGATAAATGCATAACTCCGATAGATCCTTTTGAGCTTTTAGCATATTTTGCTTATGCTGATTATATCGTAACTGATACTTTCCATGGGTCAATTTTTTCTATGAAATATAATAGAAATTTTTGTACAATTATTCGTGATTCAAATGCTAATAAATTAGGTTCATTGTTGAAACAATTTGAATTGACAGATAGGATTGTTAAACATCCCAATGAAATAGAACACATATTGGAGCAGAAAATTGATTATTCAAGTACAAATGCTATTATTGAATCTGAAACATTGAAAGCAGAAGCGTATTTGAAATCAGCTTTAACTATTGATGAAAGCATTGATAGTTAATTTAAATGTGGAGTATTTTGCCGATGAAAATAAAAAAGATCACAGCTGGAATATTAACATATAATCGAAAAGATACTGTGGCTAAAGCTATCGACTCTGTGTATAGCCAGAAAGAAATTGATAGTTACGAAATCGAAATTATTGTTGTTGATGCTGCATCTACAGATGGTACCGCAGAGTTCATCCGTCAAAAATATCCCGATATTAAATTGGTATGTTTGCCGAGAAATCTAGGATGTCCCGGTGGCAGGAATCATATTTATGCGAATTCCACGGGGGATATCATTATTAATATTGATGATGATGGATATCTCGAAGATAATGCTGTTAGACTTATTGTTGACGTTTTTGAAAAAGAAGACAATGTTGGGGTTGTGGCTTTTACCCAGCGTTTTGTTGATGAACCGCTTGAACAAGAGCGTGTGCCCAGTGACTCAATTCAAGATGTAGGACTTTTTCGTGGTGGTGTATCTGCTTTTGGTGCTGACGCTTTGAAGAAAACCGGACTTTATCCTGAAGATTTTTTCCTTTATGCAGAAGAAACATATCTGTCATTTAAGTTCCTTGATGCTGGCTATAGAATAGTTGCTCAGCCTGATATTATTATGTGGCATCCTAGAATTGGCAGTAGCACAAGTAAAAAATGGGCATATTTGAGATTTAGAAATAATATGCTTGTTATTACAAGGCTCTTTCCTGGTTTTTTAATGTGGAAATATTTGGCAAGAAGGGTATTGTCCGATTTTCGCTGGGGAGTAGTGCAAGGTACTTTTTTGCAATACGTCAAAGCTGTTTCATATGTTTTGATTTCATTACCATATACTTTGTCTAAACGCAACGTCTGTAAAAGACAAGCTGTTAAAAAGTTTTTTGAACTTGAAGTTCCCGTCTTTGAACGTAAAGTGGATACCAAAAATTAATATTCAAATGCAACCAGTCATCTGCCACATCTCAACTGTTCATCATGATGATGATGTCCGTATATTCTACCGGGAATGTATGTCTCTGGCGGCTAATGGCTATGAAGTCCATCTTGTTATAACAGCGGAAAATGATTGCAAAAAAAATAATGTTCATGTTCATGCCTTAAAACCTGTGAAAAGCAGATTGTTTCGTATGATTTTTATGCCTTGGGTAGTGATGGCCAAGGCCCTTAAAACCAAGGCGAAAATTATTCATTATCATGACCCCGAACTCATCTTTGTTGGCTTTATTTTAAGATGTTTTTTTACGAAAGCGGTTATTTTTGATATACATGAAACCTTTACCCGCCAGGTAATGAGTAAAGCTTATTTACCTAAATGGTGTCGTAAGGCCGTTGGTTATATTTATAGTTTTGCCGAATCGATTTTTCTTGTTGGCCAGCAGATCATAGTTGCCAATGCCAAAAGTAAGGAAGATTATCCTGACAGGGCTTTCCTGGTGCAGAATTATCCGGTTATCGTTAATGATTTCCAGCAGGAAAATAAGCAAAGCAATACGATACCCTCAATTGTTTATATTGGTGCTCTCGAAGAAATTCGCGGCGTGATGCTTTACCTACAATTAGCCAAAAATCTGAAAAATTCAGGCCGACAGTTCACTATGATTCTCATTGGCCATTACAATCCGGCCCTTGGTAAAAAAATGAATGATTATATTGAAAAACATCAATTACATGATTGTGTGAAGATCGCTGGTAGAATCCCCTGGGATCAGGCTATGCCAATAGTCTCTAAGGCTACTATTGGCTTGTGTATACTTTTACCCGAACCAAATTACACTTCATGTCTTGCTACCAAAATTCTCGAATATATGATGGTAGGCGTGCCGACTCTTGCCTCAGACTTTGAACTTTGGCGACCGTATGTCGATGGTGTTGGCAGTGGCCGTATGGTTAATCCACTTGATATCGACCAGATAACCAAAGTCTGCTCTGAAATGCTTGATGACCCTGAGACTCTAGAAAGAATGAGTCGGGCTGGATATGAAGCCATCCGTGAAAAATATAATTGGAATATTGAATTTAAAAATTTACTCAAATGTTACCAAAAATGTCTTAATTAGAGATTGAACTTACTTATGCATATCTGGCTTGTTAATCCATTTGATCCACTGCCCGGCGACCCCGAACAAGAGGGGCGTTATGCAACCCTTGCCCGGATGCTTGTTGCCCGTGGCCATGCGGTGACCTGGTGGACCAGTAGCTTTAGCCATAGATTTAAAAAACCTGTTGATCAGGTGGCCTTAAAAGAAACCTGCGATTCTCTTGGTATCAATCTGGTCTTTTTGGAATCACCCAGTTATTCAAAGAATATCAGCATAAAAAGACTTTGGAATCATATGGTATTGGCAAAACAATTTAATAAAATTGCGGCAATGCACAATAAACCCGATATTATCTTGGCCAGTGCCCCTCCACCATTTCTGGCCCAAGCGGCAGTTAAAACCGCAAAAAAATTAAATGTCAAATCAATCGTTGATATTCAGGACCTTTGGCCCGAAACTTTTTATCGCCTAGGCCCAAAAGTTGTAAAATTATTGCTTGCCACGGGCTTCTATCCCTGGCATCGGGCTTCGGCTTATGCTTATCGAAATGCCGATGCTATTGTTGGCGTGGCCGATCAATATGTCAACCGGGCTATTCAATTGGGAGCCAATCCCGTGGCTAAGACTACCGTTCCGCTGGGTATCGACCTGCAACAGTTTAACGAATCTGCCAAAGCTGGGATTTGTGAACAGTACACTAAACCCTATGATGAAATTTGGTTTGCTTATACCGGTAGCTTAAATGTCAGTTATGATTGTCTTACTTTGGCCAAAGCTTTTCTTGAAGTTGAATCTAAGCTTCCGTGCAAAGCTAAATTATTCATTACCGGCAGGGGCCAACTCGCCGATGAATTGAAAAATATTATCAATGAATATCAATCTGACAGCGTAATACAAACCGGTTTCCTGGATTTTCCTCAATGGGCATATTTACTTAGCCAGTGTGATATTGGCTTTAATGCCAGTTTTCCCCAAGCCATGATTTATCTGCCGAACAAAATATTCTACTATTTCGCCGCTGGGCTTGCGGTATTAAATACCATCCCCGGCCAATGTAGCCAAATTGTGGAAAATGCCCACTGTGGCCTTGACTATCAAGCTGGCAATGTCCAAAGTTGTGCTGATGCTATTATGAAAATCTTAAACGATGATATAATGCTGGCAGCAATGAAAACCTCTTCGGCCAGTCAGGCCAGCGATGTTTTTGATAGAAATGTGTTGTATGAGAATTATTTAGAAATTATCACTTCTGACTGATTCACTTCTATATTTTATTTTTTTAGAGATTATTAATATATTATGAAAAAAGTTGCTGTTGTATATCAAGTGTTAGCACACTATAGAGAACCAATATTTCATCGTCTTTGCCATGAATCTGATGATATTGAATATACCTTTTTTTCTGATGAGAGTAATACTTTTAATTCTGTTGAAGTTATAGATCCTGCTAAAGCTTCATTGCCAATAGAAAAAGGTGGTTTGCGTTGGCATTTTGTTAAAAATTTTTATTGTCGTAATTTTCTCTGGCAAACAAGTATTGTAAAATTAGCCTTTAGCAAAGAATTTGATTGTATTATTTATCTTGGTGATGCTCAATATATCTCAACCTGGTTTAGTTGTAGTCTTGCTAGATTAATGGGCAAGCGAACCTTGATGTGGTCGCATGGCTTTCTGCGAAATGAGAATGGCATAAAAGGGTTAATTAGGAAAACCTTCTATAAATTAGCAAATGCTATGTTGCTTTATGGTAATCGAGCCAGAAAGATTATGATAGACAAAGGTTTTTCGCCTGATAATCTTTATGTGGTTTATAATTCGCTGGATTATGATAAACAAATTCAGGCAAGAGATGCTATTGACGAACAACAAGTAAAAGACCTGCGAGGTAAAATCTTTGCTAATCCGGAATTGCCGGCATTATTTTTTATTGGCAGGCTGATTAAAAGCAAAAAATTGAATATGATTTTGCAAGCTATGCATTTACTTGCCAAAAAAAGAATTAATGCCAATCTATTATTTATAGGCGATGGCAGTGAAACTGATAATCTTAGATCGTTGGCAAAAGAGCTTGATTTGCAAGATAAAGTCGTGTTTTATGGCAAATGCCATAATGAACAGGAACTAGCGCCATTAATTATGGCTTGCGATATATGTATATCTCCCGGTAATATTGGTCTTACGGCTATGCATTCATTGATTTATGGCAAATCTGTTATAACCAGTGATAAATTTGATATACAAGGCCCGGAATTTGAAGCTATTGAGCCCGACAAAACAGGTGATTTTTTTGCCGGCGATAATATCGAGGATTTAGCTGTTAAAATCGAAAAATGGATTAAAAAAGGCAATAATAAAGAACTCTGTTATAAAATTATTGATGATTATTACAATCCGTGTTATCAAGTAAAGGTTATTAATGAGGCTGTTATGGGTCAGAAGTAGAGGCAATTATTTATCTGGAAGTAATAACGCGTGGAGTAGTTGGATGTATCAATCAGATAGAAGGAAAATGAGGGCTTTATGAGTAATAATATTGATAATATTACGAAAAAAGAAAAGTTAATCATTTGGTTAGCATGGCAAAAACGCCGCCTGCGTTTTATTATTGGTTTTCTATTTGGCTACCGATTTAGGTCCTATGGTAAATGCTTTACTGTTTCTGATCTTAAATCAGGTTTTAAGAAAAATGCGATTGATGCAGGTGATTATGTTTTTATTGGTGCCAGGGCACATATCCATGCTAATGTGAAAATAGGTCATTTTACAATGTTAGCATGTGATGTTGCAATAGTAGGCGGTGATCATCGTTTTGATATAGTTGGTATTCCGGCCAGATTTACTGGCAGGGATGGTTTGGATGATTTATTGACGGTGATTGGTGATGATGTTTGGGTTGGTCATGGTTGTATAATTATGGCTGGAGTTAATATTGGCAGAGGCGCTATTATTGCAGCTGGTTCGGTTGTAACTAAAGATGTACCAGCTTATGCTATTGTTGGTGGTTGCCCTGCTAAAATTATAAAATATCGTTTTACAATAGAACAACAAGAAAAGCACAATGAATCAATTGATAAATTAATCAAGTCAAAAAATGCTGAATATGAAGCCCATTTGTTATTAAAAAATATGATTTAGTCTTATTAATAAAGGAAATTTGATGAAAAACTTATCGCAAAAACTATCAAATAAAACTGTCTTAATTACTGGCGGTACTGGCTCATTTGGCAAAACTGTTGTCAAAGGTTTACTCGAAACCGATGTCAAAGAAATTCGTATCTTTAGTCGCGATGAACTCAAGCAGGAACTCATGCGAATCGATTTTGCTGAGCCTCGCCTAAAATTTTATATTGGCGATGTTCGTGACCGCGATTCAGTTGAAAATGCCATGTTGGGCGTTGACCTGGTTTTCCACGCTGCCGCTCTCAAGCAGGTTCCATCTTGTGAATTCTTTCCCATGCAGGCGGTCTTAACCAATGTTGTTGGCAGCAATAATGTCATTCAGGCAGCTATCAGGCACAAAGTTGAAAAAATCGTTTGTTTAAGTACCGACAAAGCTGCCTATCCGATTAACGCAATGGGTATCAGTAAAGCCATGATGGAAAAAGTTGCCCAGGCCGCTTCCCGTCAAAATGCTTCCGGCGATACCGTTGTCTGTTCTGTTCGTTATGGCAATGTTATGTGTTCTCGTGGCTCGGTTATCCCGTTGTTTGTTAACCAGATCAGGCAAGGTAAACCTATTACGGTCACCGTCCCGGAAATGACACGTTTTATGCTGCCACTGCGTGATGCTGTCTCACTGGTTCTTTTTGCTTTTGAACATGGCAGTCATGGCGATATGTTTGTGCGTAAGGCTCCAGCCTGTACGATAGAAATTCTTGCCAAAGCGGTTTGCAATATTTTTGGTATTCCTCAGGATATTCGTGAAATTGGTATTCGGCACGGCGAAAAACTTTTTGAAACTCTGCTGACAGTTGAAGAAGTGGGCCGCGCCGAAGATATGGGCGATTATTTCCGTGTCCATCTTGATGACCGTGACCTTAATTATACCGTTTATTTCACCGAAGGCGACAAAGAAGAAACCAAACTCCAGGACTATCACTCGCATAATACTGAACAGATGGATGTCAAACAAATGGAAGAACTGCTTTTAACTTTGCCATATGTGCAAAGTGAACTTGAAAACTGGAATCCTGAGACTGGAAAAGCAAAATAATAAAATCTAAGAATATTTAGATAGGATTATAAAATAGGTAGGATAAGAGAGTGGATAAGAAGTATTGATTTGCCTTTGCATTAAATATTTTCAATTTCGTATTATCCTCTCGATCCTTAAATCCTATCTAAAAAAGTATTATATTAATTCTCGGATTTCCGTGAACGATTAAGAAAGGAAATTAATGGCTAAAATAACAGTAGGCATAACAGGTATGGCTGGTTTTGTTGGCTCCCATTTACGCGACAGGCTCGCCCGTGAGGATGGCATTGAAGTTCTTCCATTTGAAGATAGCTTCTATGATAACCCTGGCAGGTTTATTGATTTTGCTGGTCAGGCTGACGTCATTGTCCACCTTGCCGGTGTCAATCGTGATGAACCTGAAGTGATTTACAATAAAAATATAGAACTGATGCAGAAATTGCTGGATTATTGTGATAAAGCCAATAATTATCCCCCCATTCTATTTTCAGCTTCAACCCAGATCGATCGGGATAATGAATATGGCCGCGCCAAAAAACGAGGCATGGAACTTTTAGAACAATTTTGCCAGACTAAAGGTAGCACTGGAATTTCTATGGTTGTTCCTAATGTCTTTGGCGATAATGGTAAACCTTTCTATAATTCTGTTGTCGCGACTTTTTGCTATCAGGTTACTCATGGTGATGAGCCAACCATTCAGAATGACGGCCAGATGAGTATGATTTATATTAATAATCTGGTCGATGATATTTATGACCTGATCCAGCAAAATAGAAAAGGATACTCCGTTGAATATATTAAGCCCAGGGTTGATATTAAGGTTTCTGAAGTTTTAGCTTTATTAAAAAAATTCCAGGCTGGCTATACCGAATGTGGCATGGTACCCGCTGTTAATAATGAATTTGAACGCGATTTATATAATTGCTTTATCACCTATATGGATGAACGCGATTGGCAGCGAAACCTGAAATTAAATACCGATGATCGGGGTTCATTTATTGAAGTATTCAAGCTTGAAAAGGGTGGCCAGGTATCATTTTCCACTACCAAACCCGGCATTACCCGTGGCAACCATTATCATATAAGGAAAAATGAAAAGTTCTGTGTCATCAGTGGCCATGCCAGTATTAAACTGCGTCGCATTGGCACCGATAAGGTGATTGAGTATAAAGTATCAGGTGATAAACCGGCATGGGTTGAAATGCCCATTTATCACACCCATAATATTTCTAATATTGGCGATTCTGAACTTGTCACTCTTTTCTGGATAAACGAACACTTCAATCCCGAAGATCCCGACACCTTCTATGAACAAGTAGAAATTTAATTAGCATATTTGATAGGATTGAAGGATATAGAGGATAAAAAATGATAAAAACAAATATTATATTTGATCTCAAATCTTTTCAATCCTTATATCCTATCTAGAAAATATTAAAGGAAATAAAAAATGAAAGTCCTAACCGTTCTGGGTACCAGACCTGAAATAATCCGTTTAGCTGCGGTAATGAAATTACTCGATAAACATGTCGATCATGTAATCGTGCATACTGGCCAAAACTATGACTATGAACTCAATGAAATCTTCTTTAATGAGCTTGGCGTTCGTAAACCTGACCATTTTATGAATGTTGATACCAGTTCCCTCGGTAAAGTCTATGGCAATATTTTGATCAAAGCTGAAGAAATCTTCCTTGAGGAAAAACCAGACGCTGTTCTGATTTTGGGTGATACTAATAGTTCTATCGCGGGCATCATTGCCAAACGCATGAAAATTCCGATATATCATATGGAAGCCGGTAATCGCTCTTATGATTTTAATGTCCCGGAAGAAATTAATCGGCGCATCATTGATCATATCAGCGACTTTAATCTGGTTTATACCGAACATGCCCGCCGCCATCTTCTAAGCGAAGGCCTCCCTCATCGTCGTATTTATGTCACAGGTTCACCTATTAAAGAAGTTCTTAACGACCATATTGATCAGATAAAATCTTCTAATGCTTTAGAAGAACTTAAACTCGAAAAAAATAAGTATTTTCTGGTCTCTACCCATCGTGAAGAAAATGTTGATCGCAAAGAAAGTCTTTCGCAACTATTGGACGCATTTGAATTACTCGTCCAGGAATATGATTATCCTGTTATTGTATCTACACATCCTCGTACCCGCAATCGCCTTGAATCTCTGGGCCGTAAAGTTTCTGATAAAGTTATATTCATGAAACCATTTGGCTTCTTCGATTACGTTAATCTGCAAATGAACGCCAAATGCGTTATTTCCGACAGCGGTACCATCTGTGAGGAGTCTTCCATGCTGGGCTTCCCTGCGATTACTTGTCGTAATGCCATTGAACGTCCTGAAGCCATGGACACCGGTTCAATCGTTGTAACTGGCCTTGACCCTGAAACCATGATTGCTGCCATTAAACTGCAAACTTCTGATAGCATAACCAGTAAACCAATAACTGTTCCGGCTGATTATCAAATCGAGAACGTTTCGCATCGGGTCGTAAAACTAATCATCGGCACCGCCAAACTCTCTAATCAGTGGAATGGCATAAAATACAATGATTTGGGTTAAAATATGAAAATATTGTTTATCACACATTATTTCCAGCCGGAACCGATGTTTTTCGGCTTACCTTTTGTCATTGAATTACAAAAAAGGGGGCATCAAGTTGAAGTCCTGACTGGCTACCCTAATTATCCTGGCGGTAAAATATATGATGGGTATAAAATGCGGTGCTGGCAACGCCAAATGATGGATGGTGTTTCAGTTGTGCGTTTGCCTCTCTATCCTAGTCATAATCAATCTGGCCTCAAAAGATTCTTATGTTATGCATCTCTGGCTCTTACTAAAACAATTATGGGACCCTGGCTTACCAAAAAAGCAGATATCGCTTATATTGTGCAGGGCCCGGCAACATTAGGCTTACCTGCAATTGTGATGAAATGGTTTAAGCGTATTCCTTTTGTATATCATATTCAGGATATTTGGCCAGATTCTCTGTGTTCAACAGGAATGTTTAATAATGGTTTTGGAATGCGATTATTACATCGATGGTGTAATTTCGTCTATAAACAGGCGACTAAAATAGTGGTTATAACCCCAGGAATGAAACAGACCCTTATTGATCGTGGCGTCCCAGAATCTAAAATTGATGTTGTTTATAACTGGTGTGATCAGACTTTGGCCAATTCATCTTTGCAGGATAGTGATAGCTTGAGGCATGATTTACAAATGACAGATAAATTCAATATCGTCTTTGCTGGTAATATGGGCGCAGCTCAGGCTCTTGATGCTGTTATTGATGCTGCTGCTATTGTGCAAAAGCAGTGCCCTGATATACAATTTGTCTTTATTGGTAGTGGCGTCAGTGTCGATGATCTTAAAAAACGAGCCCAAAACCAGAATTTGAATAATGTTATTTTCCATCCGCGTAAACCAGTTGTAGAAATAGGCGCAATTTTGAATTTAGCTGATGTCTTGCTTGTACATTTACGCGATGATCCTCTATTTAGTATCACTATCCCATCTAAAACTCAGGCTTATATGGCTATCGGCAAATCCATACTTATGGCCGTCAAAGGCGATGCGGCTAATCTGGTCGAAAAAGCCAATGCCGGCATTGCCTGCCAGCCACAAAATCCGCAGAGCATAGCTGATGCTGCCATTAGATTAAGGACTATGACCCAAAAAGATTTGGTGAAAATGGCAAATAATGCTAAAGCTTTCTATAATAATGAAATGGATTTTCCCATCGCAGTAAGTAAGCTGGAAAGTATTTTTCGAAGCACTAAATATTAGAATAAGGTATTATTATGGCCGATATTAAAATTATTTCTCTTGAAAAAAAATATATTAATGATGTGGTTAAAGTTCATGTGAATGCTTTCCCTGATTTTTTCCTTACTTTTCTTGGCCCAAAATTTCTAACAGAGTTTTATGCATCTTTTTGTACCGATGATGCTGGTATTGGATTTGTTGCCTTGGAAAACAATAAAGTCTTAGGTGCTGTTGTTGGGCCACTTATCCCCGATGGCTATTTTAAAAGACTACTCAAAAGACGCTGGTGGGCTTTTTGCCTGGCTAGCATTTCTGCAGTTCTGAAAAAACCTTCGACAATTAAAAGGCTTTTTCGTGCGGTTTTCTATCGTGGTGAATCTCCTGAAAATGGCCCGAAACGTTCTTTGCTTAGCTCAATAGCTGTTGCACCTGACACTCAAGGTAAAGGTGTTGGCAAAGCTCTTGTAGATGCATGGGTCGCTGAAACCAAAAAACGTGGTAGCCAGGGATGTTTCCTTACTACCGATACTGATAATAATGAAGCTGTTAATGGTTTCTACCAAAAGCTTGGCTGGGAAATTGAAGCCACATATCAGACCGCTGAAGGTAGAAATATGAACCGTTATATATATGATTTTACAGACGAGAATTCCTGATGAACAAATTCGAAACACAATTTACTGATTATTTCTCCGCCCAGCAGGCTTTTGCTTTCTGGAAAGCTCGGGTAGGTTTATATGCTCTTTTGCGGGCTATGAACATTGGCCCCGACGATGAGGTTGTCCTACCAGGTTATACCTGTGTCATGGATGTTAACCCGATTAAATATGTTGGTGCTAAACCAGTTTATGTTGATATTGAACCTGTTATGTTTAATATGAATGTTGATTTGCTCGAACAAGCTATTACCACAAATACAAAACTAATCCTTGCCCAGCATACTTATGGCTATCCTTGTGAAATGAATGCCATCTTCGAAATAGCAAACAAATATAATATACCTGTTGTCGAAGATTGTTGCCTGGCTTTGGGGTCTCAATATAAAAATAAACTTTGTGGCACTTTTGGTAAAGCGGCATACTTTTCTTTCCAGTGGAACAAGCCTTTTACCACAGGCTTAGGTGGCATGGTCAGTATTAATGACAAAGATTTGATCGAGCCTATGCAGGACATCTATCAACAAGCGGCAACACCGGGCTTGAAGGCTCAGTCGATGCTGAAGGCTCAGCGAATGGTTTATCGAACCGTCATTTATCCGCGAACAACAGCTATGATCACTAATTTGTTCCGTTGGATGACAAAAAAAGGTCTTGTTGTTGGTTCATCTTCATGTGCTGAATTTATGCCTGAAATGGCTGAAGATTTTCTTACTAAAATGGGGTCTATGCAGGTTGCCGCCGGTACAAGCCAAATGAATAAAATAAATAAAAATATCGCCCATCGTCAACAGATGGCCAAACTTTACGATAAACTTCTCTCAGAAGCCGATTTCGACATTCCAACTATTCCTGACTATATGGATCCAGTTTTGGTTCGTTACCCACTTCGGGTCTCTGACAAAGAAAAAGCCTTGGCTGGTGCCCCTGCTGCAGGCGTTGAAATTGGTAGCTGGTTTGAATGCCCACTCCATCCGATAGAAACACCAATGCATCTTTACGATTACACTAAAGGCCAATGCCCTGAAGCCGAAAAAGCTTGTCGGGAAACTATCAATCTGCCACTGCATCCACGAGCAGGCGAAAAAACCGTCCGCAGGACTGTGGCGTATATAAAACAATTCCGCTAAAAGAACGATTTCTTAGACGGTTTTATTCAAATTTTCTGGTTTGGGTATTTTCGTAAGCTAATAGCAAATAAATGCAACTTGTTTTAGTTACTTGACACTGCTGTTGTTTTTCATTAATTACTGTTTTGACTGTTATTCATTTAGGTGGCAGGAAATCTGGATTAAGGTAAAATACAGGTTTCCTTCACATCTTCCGTACATGCGATAAGCTCAGCATTACATCTGGCAATGTCACCCAATATAGCATGTCACATCTTTTATCCTCTTTTTCAACTGACAGGACCCAAGGTCCGTCTTTCCCATTTACCTTTTACCATAAAACAATATATAATTGCTTTTTAGCTCCTAATAAGTTAATATCAAGCCTGATTATTAGCATTTTTAAGTTTTTTTGTGGATAAGTTGATTATGAAGAAGTTTAGTTTTATCGTTTTGTTGATGTTAATGGTTGATTCTGCTTTTGGCGCAGATGCTGGTGGCTCCAATTTTGACAAGTTTTTCATGGCTGGCGGCCCTTTGGTCTGGGTGGTTTTGCTGCCTTTGTCTTTGGTGACTGTCAGTATTATTGTTCAAATGTTTATTTCTATTACCCGTTCTAAGCTTATTCCTTCTAAAACAGTCGCTGGCATCAGGGATATGTTGGCTAATAATCAGCTGGGAACCGCCGCCAATGCGATGGATAATGATAATTCGATGTTAGCACGGGTACTCAAAACTGGTATCGATGAGTCATGCAATGGGCGGGCAGCGATGGATACTGCGATGATTGAAATGCTCGAGCAGGATTCAACATCTCTCATGCGTAAAATCGAATGGCTCAATATGATCGGCAATGTTGCCCCAATGGTAGGGCTTTTTGGTACGGTCTGGGGCATGATCGATGCTTTCAATGGTATTGTTCAGGCCGGCGGTCAGCCGGATGTACCTGACTTGGCTAAAGGGATTTCGACAGCATTGGTAACGACCTGGTGGGGGATGGCTGTTGCGATACCGGCTTTGGCCAGCTATGGGATATTGCGGAATAAGATTGATAACCTTGCAGCCGAGACCGCAGTGACTGCTGAACAGTTATTGCATAAAGTAAAGTAGGCAGGTAAAATGGACAAACTCAATAGTTATGAGTATATATATGAAAATTATTAATAAATTAAAACAGCGGATCGAAAGTTTATTATTTACGCCAGGTGAGGAACTGGGCCGATGGGCCAGATTCCTGCGTTTTCAGATTCAGCTATGGAAATTCTGTGCCCGCAGATTGAGTAAAAATAATGCTATGGCCATGAGTGCGGCTTTGTCGTTTCGGACGATATTTGCCTTGATTCCAACCATAGTATTAATAGTTGTAACGCTAAAATCTTATGGCGGTGTTGAACGTGCCAAAGGATCACTTAATGACTTAATGGTTGTTGCCGGTATTGCTAATATAACCACCGATGGAGTTGATGGCCAGGAAGTGCAAAGCGTTTCTAATGTTATTAGTGAACTGGTAGACAATATTAGCGGAATGTTGACTTTTGAAACCTTGGGAACCACCGGTATCTTACTATTGATATGGGCCTCGATAACTTTGCTGACAACGATGGAGCGAAGTTTAAACCGGATTTATGGGGCGCGGTCTAATCGGGCTATTGGCAAAAGGATTTTATTTTACTGGTCGGTGATAACTCTGGGACCTTTGGTTCTGACAGCGGCTAATTATATGTTCAAAAATATGCGAGAATCTTTTCCTGTTGCAGGTTTCTGGGCTGGATTATTAGGTTTTACCTCCTGGTTGGGCCCGGTCATTGTCGGGGTTATTTTGTTGGGTTTGTTATATAAGATGATGCCTAATACCAGAGTCGGCCTAAGAGCAGCGATGGTTGGAGCATTGATTGCGGTACCGTTGTGGCTGTTGGCCAAATGGGGGTTTGGAATTTATGTCAAACAGGTTAGTGGCAAAAGTTTATATGGAGCATTAGGTTTACTGCCATTGTTTTTAATGTGGGTGAATTTGTCATGGCTGATATTTTTGTTTGGTGCGGAAGTTTCTCATACTGCCGCCAATTTATCAACTATGCAGCAGGCAGAGATGGCTTCACGGATAAGATTGAAACCTACCGATATGCTGGCAGCTGCCATTGTGGTGGCCAACGGCTATCAAGATGGCAATGGGGCCGTTGAGTTTTCGCATATTCGTGATAAATTGAGTCTGCCGGATCAGTCGCTGAATATATTATTGGAACGCTTAGTGGAAAATGGAGTGCTTTGTGCCATTGAATCTGAAAAAGACCAGGCATATTTGCCAGCTAAGCCTTTGACCAGTATTTGTATAGGCACAATCGTAGAGCTTAATGACTGGGATGTTCATATCAATGAAAATAACCCTAATAAAAAGTTAGCTTTGGCGATTGATAAGTTCAAGCAGCGGACTGATGGCAATCTCAGTGCTATGACATTAGATGATTTATGTTAGGCTAACTGTTATCTCAAAAACAAATGGAGCTGAATAATGAAAAGAATAATGTATATTTCCGTTTTTATTTCAATTATTGTATTGCAGGGTTTAGTGTTGGCAGATGAGAATAAAAAGATTTCTCCTGAGTTAGGGATTAATCTTGCCGGGCCTGCCGATTGGAATACTGAATTACCTTTCGTAGATGTTTTTCGTCTTTCACGCAAGTGGATAAGCCAGCAAAAAGGGCAGCCATGGGGCAAAGGTCCAGCCTTAGAACTGGATAGCAAGGGCTGGGTTAAAAAGCTTAAAGACAACTGCTGGGCAGAGACACTAATGTGTACGATAGATGGCGGGCATTATCCCAGTGGAAACTATACTGTTTTATACGAAGGGAAAGGGCGATTGGAATTCGGTGGCTCTGGCTCTATTGTATCAAGAGAACCAGGGAAGTTGGTCGTTAAAGTTGATTCAAAAAAAGGAACAATTTTCCTGCGGCTCATGGAAACTGATGCAACTGATCCGGTGCACGACATTAAAATGATTATGCCTGGCTATGAAAAGAATTATCAAAAACAGATTTTTCATCCTTCATTGCTTAAAAGATGGAAAGATGTTAAATGCATTCGATTTATGGACTGGATGGAAACTAATGGTTCGGATATTGTTTCATGGTCAGACAGACCCGAACTGCTTGATGCAACTTATTCTGCTAAAGGTATTCCAGTAGAAGTAATGGTTGAGCTTTGTAATCGATTAAAAGTTGATGCATGGTTCTGTATGCCGCATAAGGCCAATGATGACTATATACGTAATTTCGCCAGATATGTAAATTCAAACCTTGCCCCTGAACTAAAAGTATATGTTGAATACTCCAATGAAGTTTGGAATTCAATGTTTGCCCAGAACCACTACGCTCAGCAAAAGGCTAAAGAGTTGGCACTCGGAAATAAAGAGCGGCCATGGGAAGGCGGAGGCATGTATTATGCCAAACGTTCGGTGGAAATATTTAAGATTTTCCGGAAGGTTTTCGATAATAAAGAGCGTGTTGTGCGAGTTTTAGCCTGGCAGTCGGGTAATACCTGGTGGATGGAAAATGTTGTTCTAACTTATGAAGATGCGTATAAAGATGCTGATGCACTTGCGATAGCTCCTTATATTGGTATGGGAGTTCCAGCCAATGGTAAAAATTTAACAGCGGAGCAGGTGGCCAAATGGACAGTAAATGAAATTTTAGATTTTCTCGAAAAAGAAGCTTTGCCGAAGTCGATTAAAGCAATTAACGCGTCAAAGCAAGTGGCTGATAAATATGGTCTGGAATTATTAGCTTATGAAGGTGGTCAACATATGGTGGGAATTGCTGGCGGCGAAAATAATGAGCAGATGAATGAGTTGTTTTATGCCTGCAACAGCCATCAGCGTATGGGCGAAATTTATACGAAATATTTTGATGCATGGGAAAAAGCCGGTGGCGGTTTATTTTGTTATTTCTCATCGGTTAGCAAGTGGAGTAAATGGGGCAGCTGGGGTGCCTTGCAGTATTGGGACGATAATATTAAAAAATCTCCCAAATATAAAGCGGTTATGGATTGGGGCCAAAAAATAAAATAGTTGTCCGCTTTTTGTCTAAAATGACAATAATCTTTTTGTTTAGCGATAGCAGATTGTTATAATAGGCATGTTGTGTGGGAGCCGAAGGTGAAATTGTGTGGAATACCCATCGGGTGTGTTTTTAAGGAAAGCTAAATGAATAGTAAAGAGCTCGTGTTGTGTGCTGTTAATCTGGAAAAGCCAGATCGGGTTCCCATGGCAATTCATGGGACCAAATGGGTGCAGGAAAGATTATGTCGGGATTTAGGATGTAAAAGCCATAAAGAATTGATGCTTAAACTGCGCAGTGATATTGTCGATATTAAAGGCATTGTTGACCCGGTTTATGTGGGCCCGAGGGTGGCAAATGAGGAAATTAGGCCCAATGTCTATAAAAATTATCTGGGTTGGGTAGTAAGGGTTTTTGAGACAGCCAGCGGAACCGAAGCCGATAATGATGAATTTATCCTGCAGGATGCTAAATCCATAGAAGATATGGAAAAGGTTTTCACCTGGCCCAAGGTTGATTGGTTTGACTTTACTGATTATGATAAAAGACTTGATCAATGGCAGGATTTCGCTGTGATGGTCAGTAGCTGCAGTGTTTTTCAGCATCCAACTTATTTGCGAGGTATGGAGCAATTTATGATGGATTTGGCTTTGAATCCAGAAATTGCAGAATATTTGATGGATGGCTAT
Source organism: Phycisphaerae bacterium (assembly GCA_016342495.1). Taxonomy (GTDB): domain Bacteria; phylum Planctomycetota; class Phycisphaerae; order Sedimentisphaerales; family SM23-30; genus JAEIOG01. The sequence goes on along the minus strand of JAEIOG010000005.1, from coordinate 42,019 downwards.
ACGGATTTCTATCTGGCTTATTTTGATAAAATGCTGACTGCGGCTAAGGGGAAAATTGATATTTTACGCTGTGCTGATGATCTGGGAACGCAGATTGGGCTACTGGTTAGTCCAAGGATGTTCAAGAAAATGATTGCGCCAAGGCTTAAAAACCTGGTAGATATGGCTCATAGTCATGGGACGAAGTTCTTTTTTCATTCCTGCGGAGCAATTAGTAGCTTAGTCGATGATTTAATTGATATTGGAATTGATATACTTGATCCTTTACAGGCGGCAGCTACGGATATGGAGCCTGAAAAACTCAAAGAACGTTTTGGTGATCGGGTATGTTTGCATGGTTCGATTTGTACTCAGTATTTGTTGCCCAATGGCTCACCTGAAGATGTGGCAACTGAAACAAAACGAAGGATGGATATTTTAGCACCGGGTGGCGGGTTTATTTTGTCCCCTTGCCATGTGCTGCAAAACGATGTCCCGACGGAAAATGTAATGGCTTTGTCAGATACTGGCTATAAATTTGGTAATATCTAGGCTTTTTATTTACTTAAGTGGTTGCTAATAAACTATTTACAATAAAAATAAAAAAATTGCAGTTTTGCTTGACACCTCGCAATTCCATGATATAATTTGTGGCTCAAGCGTACCATTGCGTATGCTATCTTCCTCGATAGCTCAATTGGTAGAGCGAGCGGCTGTTAACCGCTAGGTTGCTGGTTCGAGTCCAGCTCGAGGAGTTTTTTTTTGGGTTGCTAATCATGGCAACCCAACTGCTAACACCAAAAGCCACAGATTACCCTCTGTGGCTTTTTTGCTTTAAAGCTTTATTTTACAAGGACTTACGGCATATTCTGCCGGGGTATTATTTCTCTGGTTTAGTTTAGTCAGAGTCGGACAACCGATTCAAAACGCAGGGGTATGGAATGGATAATCAAGCGAAATGGTAAACTATATCTGTTTGATTGGGGCTCTGCCTGAGGATTTTTGGTCAAACAGTTCTTTTTATTCGTTTGGCAACGGTGGTTGTTATAGATTTACCTGCAAACATGCCTGAATTAATCAAAGTGCTATGGGAAAAAATATTGCTATTGCAAGGAAGAAAGAGATTGAATTTGGTCCGTTGTCTTTTGCTCGTATGTTTGTAGATGCTAACTTGGGGATACTTTGAAGAATGCGATTGTTTTTTTCCAGAAAATATTGTCTTGCAATTTTATTGCCATTTTTGTTCTGGGCAATAATAAGTGTTGGATTTCGAGTTATAGTCTCAAATCTAGAGTATAAGGCGGGGTATTATGGTGAAGCAAAATGGTTAGTCAAAGGCAGTTTTCTGGGTATGTTCTGTGTTGTATTGTTGCTGGGGCTAGTGATTTGTGCTATTTGGTTAATTGTAAAGAATATTAGTTGTAAAAGATTTGCTTTCGTATACGTGATGATAATCTCATTTAGTATTGGGTGGCTTGCAGATTTAAGTTTTTCAAATATTTATTATAACCCTTCAGCCTCGCTACTTGGCGGATTAAGCGATAGGCTTGATAATAATGTTCCCCTTGGCGATATTCGAAAATGGCTTGTGCAATCTGATTGGGAACAATTAAAATTTGGTAATAGTGTTGGTGATTCTAATTGGTTTATGACTGATATTTCAAAGCAAGCTTTTCCTTTTGAAGCTGAAGGGATGACTATGCCGCGATATAAATATATCTGGATAAACAATAATAACCGTTATGTGCATTTCGTTTGGGGAGGGGGAATGAGCCATTGGGGAATGATAATCGCTGATTCGGAAGATATAACTGATTTTGATTATTTAATACAATATTTTGATTTTTATGAGGTAAAGATTTTGGATGGGGTACTTTTATTTAAAGAAGATAATTAGTTGTGTGCACTTGATATAAACCCCTCCAGCTGAATTTTAATATCTATCAATAAAAATGGCAGAGATTTCAGTTTCGAATAGTTTGGAACGGGGAGGGGTTAGAGAACATGGAACAGTGTTTTTGGGATTAAATAGGTGTTTATGCGTTTGGATCAGTAATAATATTGTTCAAATTGATTTTTGTAATTTACATGGAGAGCTTTATGATAATTATGATTTTTTTTGTAGCTTCATTTATTTTTTCTGTAATCATGAGTTTTTATTATGCAATTAAACTTCGTACTTATCTTTATGAAAACCATAAAGAACTCTGGGTCTATATTACCAGTGGGCCGTTTTTTGGACCTGGTTGTTTTAATAGTTTCCGATCGTTAAAATTTATTTTTGGTGAGGAAGATTTTGGTGAAACAGAATTGATAAAGATAAAAAAGAAAAATATTTTTTACCAAGTGTCAATGTGTATATTGATTATGCCCTCTTTTTTCTCAGCCGTGCGTTTAATATTAAAATTTTGGTGTGAATAAATCTGTACGTCCCGTTTCTAACTGAAATATGCGTAAATTCTTTGATTATAATGGTTAATGTTTGAGATAGGCATGAAGGACTGTTTTTGGGCTAAGAATGCGTTGGCTGCCACCCGCCCGGCTAATTTATCAATCACAAAGGCCAGCGAATTTTATGTTTCGCAATCACATCAATTCTTTTTGGAGAAAATTCCGGATTTAGATTTCTAAGCACATCATTAAAAGTTTTCTCAAACACGTCACTATAAGAACAATATGGACTTTCTACAATTATGATTTCAATATATTCATTGTTGTCACCCAATTTGCCATATAGTGACAAATGAATTTCATCAAAAATATAATAATCAATTATCGTTTCACGATAGCATTCCTCTATAACATGCTTACGCCAGCCCAATCCATAAGCAGCACTTCTTATTACTTTTTGCACGCACGCAATATTATCTGAAACAATTCGTGCTCCTTCTGCTTTAACTGAATCTGGCTTGATTTGTATCCTTGTAACCCTGTATTGATGGCAACCACAGAAACAAAGTAGCATAAAGAAAATTAAAGTAATCTTCATATTTCCCTTTCATTAAAAATTATACTATACCAAATTTGAAACTAGGGATAGGCAGCCCGGTAGGATGAGTTATTTCCGGCTATGTTTTTTGGCACATTCTATATTGCCTTCATCTTCGTTGCCATCCTTTATATTAATCCATTGCCATCCTAACTTTGTCCCCCATTCTTCTTTTTGCATGGCCCGAATATCATCATTAAATATTAACTGATCAATTTCAACCAGGTCATCGGCATTTTGGATTTGGGATAAACGAGACTTGATTGTATTACGAACGGCCTTATGGGCTTTGTCTTTATCGATTTTATTGGTAATTGTCAAAATAGGCTTCCTATGGCTTCTACTCATTTTTGACTCCATATATAATCTTCTTATTGAAGACTTTTCTTAGTTTATTACTCAGTGTTGGCCGTAGCTCACTTTAGGTTTCACTCAACCTACCCGGCTGAAAACATGGATTACCGCCTATGCGGTAATGACACAATTTAATCTCATGCTTTAGCCTTGTCCAGCTCCACAACCACTTTGACATCTAATGATTTCTCTGGAGCGTAAATAAAGTTGGTTAGCTTGTATTGCAGTTCGATTTTTCCTGCGGTAGCTTTCTTATCGGTTTTGACCGTTACTTTGCCATTGGCAGGGACATCGATGATATTGTCGCCATGTTTGAGTTTCAGAGGGACATCGCAATTATTAGTCAGTTCGAAAGTCAGGCCTTTGTCGGTTGATTTTGCTTTGCCAACTTTAACTGCGGCATTAAACATTTCTCGCAGATGTTTTTCCGGGCCCAGCAACATATCATTGGCCCAGGCAATCGTGCGTCTGGCAAGCATAGCTTCTTTAATAGATTCAGCGGTTTTTTCTTTGGCTAGAATTAATGAAATGGTGCGATGACCGGGGACCTGGGGATAAATCCATCCCGAAGGGCTGTGAATATCGCTGCAGCCCATCCATGCCAAACCTTTGGTATGGGCCCATTCTACGCCATCGGGCTGAATATGCCTGCCATTGGCTGCTTCTATTGCATGAAGTAAACCCAGTTCATATAATTGCTGGATAGGTTTATCCCATTGGCCATTTTCCGGGCCTTTCCAGCTGGGATGATTCCAGATGAGAAGCCCGCCCTGTTTTTTACATTCCTGAGCCTGCTCTAAAATGTTTTTATCACGAAATTTTTCCGGGTCATTAATAAACAGACAATTGAAATGCCAGGGTTTGGGTTTATTATGGGTCATTTCTGCCCCTTCAATTAGAATGAGGTCTTTTTTGCCCACTGCCTTTTTAGCCATATCATAAACCCGGTTCAGCTCAGTGGAAACATAAACTTTATTAGGCTGATATTCAATATGATCGGTAATAGAGATGGCATCGAGACCTTCCAGCCACGCTTCATTAACTCGGACCTGAGGTGAAACCTGACCATCGGAAATAACAGTGTGCATGTGGAAATCACATTTAAGGGTTTTATAACCTTCGATATCAGGAAAGTTAATTTTCTGCCGATCCAGACCATAACAAACCGAACCTAATAGAAGCACAATCGCAAATAATCTTTTTAACATGACAATAGCCTTTCTGTTTTTTAGATTTATACCCAAAGGGTATGATTTTATCTGGCAGCCTGAATCTGGTCAAAGGCTGCTAATTTTATCAAGCCAATATTGGCATTTGATGCCGCCTGCATTACCGGATAAACATTTTTACTTTCCAGATTACGATGAGCCCGTAGCAGTATCCGGGGTTGGGTTTTTGTTGTATTCTTTTCCCGGATGGCTTCGGTAAGTATCTCGGTTAGTTGCTCAGTATCATCGGTATGGCGAATTTCCTTACCGCCAACGGCATAGACAATCTGGACATCTTCAAGATAGACATTCACAATAATCGCCTGGGGGTCAGGATCTTCGGGCTTTATGACGGTTTGACAATCATCAGGGACAACGAGACGATAATTTTCCTGGGAAATGAATTGACATACCAGCATAAAAAACACGATCAGTAAAAACACAACGTCGATCATAGGCGTCATATTAAACTGCGGGTCGCTATGGTACTTCTTATTCTTAAGATACAACTTCATGGCCCTATTATACCACATCAAAAAATAGATAACAGCTCAAAAACCTATTAAGGTGGCAATATTCTACGAAGCAGAGCATTGTTAAACTGGTCTAACAATCTGTGAATTATCGTCGTTTACGCCAGGGTTAATTACCTTATCATCAACATTGACAATCACAACAAAACCCCTTAGGTTCTAAGATCTATCCCTTGTGTATACGACAACAGCCAGTTCATCGGTCTGAAAGGTCAATATAAAATACTGTTCAAAACCATAAATTCTTACTTGCTCAATTATCATAAATCAGTTAAATTAATAGAAGGTCAACTAAATAGATTAGTTTTGGAGATAATTATGAATATAAAAATATTTTTTTACTGCTTAACTCTGTTCTTATTGACAGGCTGTTACAATCCCAGTAATTCATACAGAATACAGCCAGCCGAAAACAATCTTATAGCGTCCCTGCCTGACATAGTCAGACTGGAAAAAGCCGAGCAAGCTAAACTCATTAAGCAAACCATCGATAATGACTGGCAAGCCTTGATGCAAAAGATTCTTGAGATTGATCCCAACTTAGCTTCTATATTATTCAATGAAGATAACAATATGACTTTGCACTATGTCAAAAGTGCGAAGATGGCCGAATTATTAATCAAAAATGGTGCAAGTGTCAATTCCATTAATATTTTTGGGGCGACTCCGCTCCATTATGCACACAATACCGATATTGCTAATGTCTTTGTTGAAAATGGAGCTAATGTCAATGTTAGTAATAATGGTAGCGAAACCCCATTACAAATAGCTGCTTATATCCATGATGCTCCATTAGGTTTATATTTATTATCAAAGGGAGCTGATCCGAAAATCGAAGATGGCGATGGCAGGACCGCTTTATTTTACTTCTATGCTACTGATACCAATTGGGATGCATGGCCACACTTTAATGGAAACAAAAAACTGGTAGAATTCCATCAAAGATTGGTGGATGGCATCGATGTGAATATTAAAGATAATAAAGGAAACACTGCGCTGCATCTGGCACCCACACCTGATATCGTTAAGCTTTTACTGGAAAAAGGAGCAAAGGTTAATACGGTTAACAATGATGGCTTCACCCCGCTACATTGGGCTAATGATATTGACAGCGTGCAAGCGATGGTTGAAAAAGGAGCTGATATTAATGCACATGCATGCGGAACAACACCATTACACTTGGCCGTGCAATGCCATAATGAATCATCTGTTTTATATCTACTTTCCAAAGGTGCTAACGCTAACGCTAAAGACAGTTATGGCCGCACTCCCCTGTTGGTTTTTTACGATAACAAATGGGGTGGCCGTCTCGGTTGGCCAAATCAAGGCAAGCAAGGTAGCATATACAATCTACTTAAAAAATTAGTGGAAGTTACAAATGTTAATATTACAGATGATGAAGGCCAAACAGCTTTGCATTTAACAGCTAAATCATATGACCAATATTTTCTTGTTAGTGAATTAATCAAAAAAGGTGCCAAAGTCAATATCCAAGACAAAAAAGGCCAGACTCCAGCTCATCTGGCTACTCGGTATGGGTATTTACATAATCTTGAAAAACTTGTCAATGCAGGTGCCGACCTGACAATAAAAGATAATCAGGGAAAAACCCCAATCGATATCCTACAAGAAAAATACCCCTTTATTATCCCTTAAAATCTGCGTGCCTCTGCGAACAAATCATTTCAAAACCCTACGCACCAGCAACACTAAAACTTTGGACTTTTAGTTTTAACGCCCCATCAGGCTATCTGTGGCCGATGTGATGCCCGCTTTATTGCCGACAATAAAGCTTCATTTGGAGGCTTGGTCACATGAGCTATGCAACCTAGTTCATAGCAAACCTTCGCCTGCTGCTGGTCATCACTGGTTGTCAGCATTATTACCTGAATCGACTTTAACATATCATCGCTTTTTATTCTTCGCAGAACCTCGATGCCATCCATACTGGGCATCCTGACATCCAATAGCATGATATATTTTTTATTATTTATTGATGGATGGCCAGAGCCTCGCAGGAAATCCAAAACTTCCTGACCATTTTCAAACCAGTTTATTTTATTTTCTATCCCGGCTCTTTCAAGACAAATCCGGGCCAACACAAAATGGGCCCGCTCATCTTCAACAATCAGAAATTCAATATCTGACCTCAATATGATATTCATATTTACCGCTAATTTTTGCTGGTTCATACAACTATCCCTCTTGGCAATAGTTTTAAAATTATTGCCTTTATTTCCCGCATATGCGAGCCGGACCCCTATTTTGAGGCCGGAGTGCTTCTATAATATAAAACTCCAACCTCAGGTAAATCCAAAATAATAATAACCTTCAAGTATTTTATCGTCAATATTACACTATAACTTTGATAATACCATATTAATATTAGAACTAATTAAATAGAGCATAATATGGGCTTACCATGAAAGCCATTTACGCACTTTTGTTGTTTAATGACAAGTAATTTTTGTAAAAAACTTCCCTTTTTTGTAATTTTCAGAGTATTTTCAGACATTTTCGGGGAAAAACTGCCTTTTCGTGCCCGTGATCTTCACCTGAAATTTACCAAAGTGCGCAAATGGTATGGATCATATTGCTTTTTTTGCTACTTGTCATTGCCAAGGCCATAAGGTATCATATCTAAAATCTTACTAATTAATAATAACTATAGCAAAGGAGTGCTGGATGGCACGGACGTTACAAAAACGTCATAAAGAAGGTGCACTGTGGCAAATCGCCCCAACCACTACTGATATCGACGATTTCGCTAAAGAAACCTCCCTCCCTAAATTGATAGCCCAACTGCTCTACAATCGCGGCATCCGTGACACTAAAACTGCGCAAAGCTTTCTAAAACCGTCACTTATGGATCTTATCGATCCGTCAAATCTGCTCAACATTGACAAAGCCGTCTCCCGCATCCGCAAAGCGATAGTCGATAAGGAAAAGATAGTAATCTATGGCGATTATGATGTCGATGGCATAATGTCAACAGCTATCCTGTGGCAATGCCTGAAACAGGCTGGTCGCGAAGTTGAATTCTATGTGCCCCATCGCCTGGATGAAGGTTATGGATTGAATATTGAAGCAATTGAATTGCTGGCAGAAAAAAATGTTAGTCTAATAATAACAGTAGATTGCGGCATTACAGCTTATGAAGCAGCTGACCGGGCCGCTGAACTTGGGATCGAATTAATTATTACCGATCATCATAAAGTTGGCGACAAGCCAGCCAAAGCCGTGGCGGTACTGCACCCAGATTTGCCGGGGCAGAATTATGCTAATGCTAATCTTTGCGGGGCAGGGGTGGCATTTAAATTGGCCTGGGCGATCGCCCAAAGTTTTTCGGAATCGAAAAAAGTTTCGGAGAATTTCCGAGAATTTCTGTTGTCTGCTACCAGTATGGCCGCATTAGGAACGATTGCTGATGTAGTGCCGTTATTAGGTGAAAATCGGGTATTGGCAGCATTTGGGATGCAGGGTCTGGCCAACAGTAATGATCCGGGGATACTGGCATTGATAAAGGCATCGGGTTTAACTGGTGAAAAACTTTCTAGTATGGATATTGGTTTTAAACTGGCGCCGAAATTGAATGCTGCCGGCCGTATGGGCCATGCGCGGTTGGCCATTGAAATGTTTACCAAGAGTAATTTGCAAAAAGCATTGGAAATCGCTGCTTACCTGGAATCGCAAAATAGACTTCGCCAAAAAGTTGAAAAAGAAATTGTCGAACAGGCAAAAAAACAAATCATTGATTTGGGAATGGATAAGGAAAAATACAGCGGGATTGTTGTAGCTGATGAGAACTGGCATGGCGGGGTTATTGGCATTGTCGCTTCGCGAATTATTGATAAATATAATAAGCCAACAATTGTTATTTCACTGGATAATGGCAAACCGATGGGTTCATGTCGGTCGGTGCCGGGTTTCGATATTCATGCGGCATTGTCGGCTTGCAGTGAACATCTAAATGGATTTGGTGGCCATGCGATGGCGGCGGGTTTGAAAATTGATGCTGATAAAATTGATGATTTCCGTGAAGCTTTTAATGAATATGTAAAAGAAAATATTAGAGAAGATGGTTTAGTAAGTAAATTAGAGATTGATGGGGAAATTTCTCTTGATATGCTGACATTGAATGCTGTCGAACATATCGAAAAGCTGGGGCCATTTGGCCAGGGGAATCCTTCAGTTAAGCTTGTCGTGCGGAATTTGCGATTAGTTGAGCCAACCCGGCGGATGGGGCAAAAGGGAAATCATCTTTCGATGATCGTAACAGATAAGCCCCAAGACCAGCAGTTTGGCCGCAATGCGATGTTCAGAGTGGTGGCTTTTAGTAAGACCGCCAAATGGGAAAAACCGCTGGCCGGAGCCAATAGTTTTGATATGGTTTTTGAGCCGGTGATTAATCGGTTTAATGGCAATAGCTCAGTGGAATTGATGGCGATTGATTTAAAGATAGGCGAATGAGAATTAGGACACGGATTTTGACTGATTGGGCGGATTTACACAGATTTATAAAGGAATAATAATGGACTATGAAGGTATATTTTCGTAGGAGACAATACAAAATTTCCTCGCCGTCCGGTCAAGGGCTATCTGGTTCAGTATCGTTTAGCTGATGGTAAAGATAAATGGCAGCTGGAAAACTTTACCACTGTCAATTCCTATCGCCTGAATAAAGCCAAAACCACTGTCAGAGAAGATCGGGAATATCGTATCATAGCGATCAACGATTCCGGTGCCAGCCTGCCCGGTAATACGATTGCCATTACGATATGAAATTCAGAAACATTCAAGCAAAAAGGCAAAAGTAAGCCCTTTGGTATCACTTGCGTTAAATATCAATCTGTATCTGCCAGAAAGGCATCAATGGCGATAAAGTATTATTTTAAACCTCCAAGTCCGAAATTAAACTATTGCTCCTCCCCAAAAAATAGCTATAATAATAAGGAGCTATTAACGGTAACGATAGATTAAAGGGTGATTTATGAAGAAATTTAGTGTTATAGCAGTATTTGGTTTGTTAAATTTATTAACAACAGGGCTTTTGGCCTACAGCGGCGGGGACGGCACTGCGGAAAACCCTTATCAAATAGCCAATCTGGCTGATTTGATGGCACTGCGTGATGTGAATGTCAGCAGCGATGACCACTTCATCCTTACCGACGATATCGATATTCACCCAGATATACTCAAAGCCAATGGCTATGGCGATAATCCTGATGGCAGCTTTAACAGAGCCTTTTATGAGGGAGAATTTAACGGCACGCTGGAAGGTGATGGCCATATTATCTCTAATCTGACCATTATCAGTGATGGTGAAGCCTGTTTTATTCATGAAGTCAATGGTAGTGTTTTTCGGGTAGGGCTTGCTGACATCAATTTCAGTGGCAATATGGACGAATCTGCTCCATTTGTATATGCAAATCAAGGAATTATTGAACAATGTTTCTGTACCGGCCAGATAGACAGCACCGGTTATGGCAATTGTTCTTTTGCCTGGGGGATCGGGCCTAATGCACAAATTAAAAATTGTTACTCAACAGTCGATATTCTTCATGACGCAATAGGATTTTGTGATCTCAATTCCGGAAAAATGCTTAACTGCTATTACAGCGGTAATACCAGCGGCAATGCTTTTGGCTATGACCACTATAATGACACTATAGAAAACTGCATCTGGAACTGCGAACTGGCACCAAACTTTCCTTTTTCCGAATCAAATTATCCTTACAATTTTTCCAATCTCCGAGCCTTAACCAGTCACCAATTTTATAATCCACATAATTTCATCGATATTGGCTGGGATTTTATAACTTCCGAAAGCTATGGCGCAGGGGCCTGGGTCGCAATAGATGGCCAGATGCCGCAGCTGGCTGCTTTTCATTATTGCCGCATCCCAGATGTAATTGGCTGCGATTTGCCGGAAACATGTGATTTAATAGAACAGGCTGGCCTGACAGTTGGCAGTATTCACCATGTCAACAGTCTCTTTGGTATGTTCAATACTGCTATTGGCTTATCTTACAGCATCGGCGGCCATTGTCCGCCGGGCCAACCGGTTGATATTTATATATCCATCGGCAACAACGGCGATGGTTCAAATGAAATGCCCTTCCCTATTGCCTGTCAGATGGACCTGGAATTGATCGGAATGATGCCAGCGATATTTGACCGGAATTTTATCATGACCGCTGATATTGTTTTCGATGCTGATAAGATATTTTGCGGTGCCATTATCACTGATGAAACACCTGGTCAACAATACAATTCATATGAAGAACAGGGATTCACAGGTCATTTTAATGGGAATGGACATGTGATAAGAAACATGCAAATCGATACCGGTAAAATTGTAGACTATGAAAACCCAAGACAACAGTATTCCAATATCGGCTTATTTGGCAAGTCAACCGGCATGATTGAAAACCTCGGTATTGAAAACGCTCATATAAAACTCAATTATCAAAGCCAAGAATCTTATTTTTATGCCAATGCAGTAATAGCAGGCTTGTTATGCAGCAATAATGCTGGCACCATCAAACAATGCTATACAACCGGTAAAATTGAGCTTATGGATGCAATCTACTACAATAATTATCGTTACAGCATTGCGGGATTGTGCGGTTTCAGTCTTGCGATAGATTATACCCCTCAGATTAGCGATTGCTATTCAGTTTGCAATATCATTGATACAAGCGATTCTTCAAATGATAACCGAATAGCCGGTTTTGTAGCGGCAAGTTCTAGCCAGATAGAACACTGTTACAGCTGGGGAACAACCTCCTCATATAATGCCCAACGAGCAGCGTTCTGTCTGGATAATTATGGCGAAATAAATGATTGCCATTTTGGCTATCACAGCGGAAACGACAATGGCATAGCCTTCCCTATAACCCCGCAAGCCCTGACTACTTTCAGTGAAAATACCAACTGGATAATCACAAATGGCTATCTGCCCCGACCCAACCAGCATGTCAATAATCAGGCTCCGAAAATCCCGTTTTACGGAGCTGGCACTGCTGAAAATCCATTTATCATTGACAGTGTAGAAGCCTTGACCTATGCAGGGAAATGTCCGGGACTATGGGAAAATAATTTCATGCTGACCAGCGATATTGATCTGGGAAGCTGGTATTTTGATCGGGCAGTAATAGCTCCGGACACTGCTTTGCATGAATCTGATTTTCAGGGAACTCCTTTCAGTGGCTGTTTTGATGGAAATGGCCATGCGATAAATAATCTGACATTTAACATTATTTTTCGCAACGATTTTGAAAAGCATTATAGCCATCTGGCATTATTTGGCGGTATAGTAAATTCAGGCGTGGTCAAAAATATTGCCATGTCCAACAATAGCTATAATATTAAACTTGAAAACACAGCTCCACCGCAACATATCGCAGGAATTTGCGGGCAAAATGCTGGAACAATCCAGAATTGCTTCGTTAAAATGAACATGTATATTGATTATTATATTGATGGCGGTGATTCAGGCATTAATCCCAAATATCTGGCAGCTATCTGTGGCGAAAATAGCGGCACTATAGCTAATTGTTATGCCAGCACCTTTATTGATTGCTCCTTGCCTGAATGGGAAAACACTGCTGGTTCAATCTGCGGTAAAAATACCGGGACCGTCAACGGCTGTAAAAGCTGCGCCTATGGCAATTATCATGATGAAATCATGCTTACATTATCTGAAATGCAGGACCCGGCCAGTTTCCCCGGCTGGGATACCGAAATCTGGCAGCTTGATCCGGGCTATGGTCCAAAACTTAAAAATCAAAATGATCACGGCATCCATATCCCCTTAGATGGCCGCGGCACACAACAAGAGCCGTTCCTTATCAATGACATTGATTGTCTGTTTGCTTTTCGAACGGAAAAACTATTATGGAATAGATGCTTTCGACTAACCAGTGACATTGATCTGGCAGGTCACACTTTCCAGAAAGCATTTATTGCCTCAGGGCTTTTTATGTATGGTAATACAAACACAGCATATCCTTTTGCTGGAAAATTTGATGGTGATGGACATATTATAGATAACTTTACTATCAACCTTGACGATAATAAATCTGTCAGTCATAGTTACTTTGAACCATTGGGGTTTTTTGGAATAATTAATTTTTGTCAATATGATTTCAATATTACAAACTTTGGCCTGACCAATATCAACTACATTTACAATGGGAAAAACTATGAGATAATAGGTGGGCTTTGCGCTATTTCAGGCAATCCCCCAAATGCTGGTAATGCCGGTGAAATTATTATAAGAAATTGCTATGTAACTGGTACAATAACAATAAACAGCCCTACTTGCTTTGTAGGTGCTTTTTGCCACACAATTAACGAAAATATAATTGAAAATTGTTTTAGCAATGTAACTATAGACATTAACAGTAAAGATGGCTTTGCCGCGGGTTTTGCACGATATACAGGCGGTATATATCGTAATTCAATTCAGAATTGCTATGCATCAGGCACAATAAATGCAGTCAGCCCAGGTATTACTATTGCGGGATTTATATCTCATAATACCAAAACCATTGAAAACTGTTATGCCGCGGTAGAGTTAAATGTCCCTCCAGAAAATGAAAATGCTCATGGTTTCTGCCCGCCAGACAGCGGCACTGTTCTGCAATGTGCCTGGGATAGTGACGTCGCCGGGGTTGCAACAGCAAGTGCGGGAATGGCACTAACTACTGCTGAACTTCAGGACAGCACCTCTTTTACTGGCTCTGACTGGGATTTCGGTTCTGATGATGGTACGCCACCAGTTTGGAAATTCCGCAGTGATAAGCCAGCCTATCCGCTATTAGCATGGCAGTTCCCCGCTGGTGATATTAATGATAATATGAAAGTGGAACTGGGCGACTTCGCGGCTTTATCCCAGGAGTGGCTCGGCGATTCTTCAATATTGCCGCAATGCGATCTAAATGGGGATGAACTCATCGACATAAATGATATGGCAATCCTATGTCAGAACTGGCTGGCCAATGGCATTTTTGTACAATAATCCTCGCTTGACTCATTAATACATGGAGTATTTCCCAGCATTTGTTACTTATTTATCGCCGGGTGCTTGCAACCCTCAAAATCTTAATAAACAAATGCCGTGGCAACGTCCTGCGACAGCAGGTCGATGGGGAAGTTGTCACAACCTTTAAATTACATCGATGGTATTTACCTGTTTGCGGTAATGGCTATGCGATCTCAAGAATCGGACAAATGGGCAAATATCAGAAGCTTATGCAAATGTTATGACCGTATTTAATCATTTCGCTAAAATCGTCGAAAGCGATGTACAGGCTGAAGACGCAGTATGAAATCTGTTTGTAAGCTAGGGATTGAAAACGAGAATAGGTAACAGTGAGCCTGTTGAAAACCCCTCTGCCTTTTAATGCTTATGTTCAGGCAATGGTTCGCCGGGTTTTACGAACAGCAGCGGGAATACGATGTCGCTGATGCAGCATGGTATCCACACCGCCAAAAACAGGGCAAAGGTCAAACCGATCCATTGGCCTATGCCTAATGTGCCACCCATGTCAGCTAATACGCATGACAGTGATGCCCAGATACTCAGCAGCACATGGCCAAAATGAGGGAATTTAGTATTGGTCCAGAACATCGCGATTAATACCCCAAGTAAAGCCGACGGGGTAATGATATGCCATTCTTCAATGAAAGGCAGCCGCAGATGACCTTCATGGCCGGCATCGACAGGATCATGGCTGCAATTCGCATGGTCATCAACTTCAGTTTCTCCGGTGGCTGGATGGTCAGCATCTTCTTGCTCATGGGCGGAGACTATATCGTTGTCTGGTTTGACTTCAGATTCATGGCCAGCGGCATCTTCGATGTGCTTATCTTCTTCATGAATATCAGCAGGTTCATCTTCGGCATGGGCGTGGGCATGGGCGTCGATTCGTATACCCAGGATTTTCTGACTGGCAAAAGGAATAACCGTATCGCTGAGGGTCGCTACGCCCACCGCTCCGATATAACCCAGTACGAAAAGGGCAATGATATTAATCTTCTTATTGTGCTTAATAAGCATCGCCGCGGTGGCGATAGCACTTAAAATCACATGAGCTGGATGAAAAACCAAAAACATTTTTTCACTGACATCATTAGTCAAAAGAGCTCGAAAAATAAACATGAAGCCAACCCCCAAAATTGCCCCGATGAAAGTAAACGGGGCGTGAGCTTTGAGTTGATGGATAATATATTTGGTTTTTGAGTGATGATGGTCGGACAACTTCGTATACTCCTATAAGAGAAGGCTTCAGGCCAGATTAATCAATATGTTTTTAGCCAATACCTTCTACTAGTATCATAACTGAATATTGACTTAGAAATGTATTGTATTTGATTTCGTACGTTTTGGCAAGATCGGTTGTTCGCAGGAACAGATAAAATATTGGAAAAAAATCGTAACATTTTAGTGGCTTGGAGTAAATGGTGTTAATTAACCAACAAACAGCTGGTAGCGGCAGCGCCCAGCTAAAAACGTAAATTGTGGTTTAATGCTAAAATTGTTTTAATCATCATTGAATATGGCATAATGGCTTAGCACGGCGCTGCCGCTACCAGCTGTTTTGATACATATGGCTAAAATGTTGCCAAAAATCAAAGTATTACCGATGATATATAGTAATATTATTGACAAAAAAGGAGAAAAACGATGGCAGAACCCAGAAGAATTGGGATAATTGGCGGCAGTGGACTTGGCCGTGAGTTTGGCCGCAGGCTAGATGGGGTTGAAAATGATGTCGATACCCCCTTTGGCAAGCCTTCCGGACCGATAGTTATCGCTGATATTAATGGCGTTGAAATAGTATTCTTGCCCCGGCATGGCCGTGGCCATATCTATGGCCCTTCGGATGTGCCTTATCGGGCCAATATCTTTGCCTTAAAGGAATTGGGGGTCAGGTATATCATAGCTACCGCTGCCTGTGGGTCATTGAGACAAGAGATCCAACCCGGTGATGTTGTTATAGTAGATCAGGTAATTGATAAGACATTTAAGCGGGAAACGAGTTTTTTCGCTGGTTTCTTAGCGGCACATGTTGACTTTTCTTGCCCTTTTTGTGCAAAAATCAGCAAAATTTTGCATAATTCTGCTCTTAAACTGCCCTTTAGTGTACGCGATGGCGGGACATATGTGTGTATGGAAGGGCCGCAATTCAGTAGTAAAGCGGAATCTCTCATGCATCGGCAGTGGGGTGGCGATCTAATTGGTATGACCTGTATGCCCGAAGCAAAACTAGCCAGGGAAGCAGAAATGTGCTATGGATTAATGGCTTTAGTGACGGATTATGACTGTTGGCGCAAAAATGAAGAAGATGTTGATAGCCAAGAACTTATGAAAGAAATCACCAGTAATCTAGCTAATGTCACAAAAAAAGGCATAAAGCTTATTGAAGCAGCCATCGAGGATATTGGTAAACTATTAAGCCAACCATGTGAGCATCATAGCGCTTTGGAAATGGCGATTATGACTGATAAGAAAGAGATAAACGACCCTGCCTACAATACGCTTAAGTCTATTATTGGTAAATATTTATAGTTGCGTTATGCTTTTATTTCCTGTCACGGATGGTCAATACCGGACAATGGGCTTTTCGTATTACTCTTTCAGTTACTGAGCCAATGAGCATTTGGGTCAGGGCAGAATGGCCATGGGTTGAGATGATAATCATGTCGATGTCATGCTCTTTGGCATAGTCAGTAATAGCGACATATGGTTTGCCTTGAGCGGTGGCCCGAATCAGTTCGCCATTAAAGTTGGTGAAATATTTGTCGATAAAGTTTTGCATATTATTGTTGGCCGCATCCATTATTTCGGTAGTGGAAATAATGAAAGGGGCGGCGTTTTCGGTGCCTGCTACCCAATATTGATAGACATCGTCGATAACATGGAGCAAATGCAGCTGTGCATTGAACTTTTCGGTGAATTTTTGAGCATATTCGACGGCAATTGCTGAATGGTCAGAATAATCAGTTGGGCATAATATTTTTTTTATATGCATAATACACCTCCCAAGGAAATATAGTTTAGTTAATGGGCATTTGATTTGGAGTGCCCAAAATTATTTATTTACATATATTGAACATCATATATTATATTATAGGCACTATATGTATTCATGGCCAACCAATGTGAACAGGAAAAGATAGGATTTTAATGATGAATGAATTTAAGAAGTATGCTTTTATCGGTTTTTTGGTAATTTCAGGTTTGTGTGGTTGGCTTTATGCTGGCGAAACGGTGCTGGTTGAAGCCGAAGGTTTTGATAATTATGGCGGGTGGAAGCTTGATCAGCAATTTATGGATCAGATGGGTTCATCTTATTTGTTGGCTCATGGTTTGGGCCATCCAGTTGAAGATGCGAACACAGAGGTCAAGTTCCCTTCAGTTGGCAAATACAAGGTTTGGGTGCGGACAATGGATTGGGTAAGTCCTTGGAAAAAGGCCGATACGCCACCAGCTAAGCAGGCAAAGGGAACCCCTGGAGTATTTAAGGTTAGTATTGATGGCAAAGAATTGGCAGCGACCTTTGGTAATCAAGGTGACAGCTGGCATTGGCAGGATGGCGGGTTTGTTGAGATAGCTAACAAGGTTGTAAAGATTAAAATACATGATTTGACCGGATTTGAAGGGCGATGTGATGCGATTTTGTTTAGTAAAGATAGTTCATTTGTTCCACCAAACGCTGATCCGGTTATGAAGAAATGGCGACGGGATTTGTTAGGGATTGCTGATAGGGCAACCGAAGCTGGAGAGTATGATTTGGTTGTCGTAGGTGGCGGTACTGCAGGGATATGTGCGGCGGTTTCCGGGGCAAGGCATGGTTTGAAGGTTGCTTTGATTCAAGATCGAGGTGTTTTGGGTGGCAATAACAGTGAGGAAGTGCGGGTGCATTTAGGTGGCAAATCAAATTTTGAGCCATATCCTCATCTTGGCGATATTATTGATTCGATGCAGACAGGGCATCATGGCAATCGTGGGCCGGCATATTATTATGATAATGCCAAGAAAATAGCATTAGTTAAGGCAGAAAAGAATATTTCACTATTTTTGAATTATCGTGGGAATGAAGTTGAGATGGCTGGTGGAAAAATAAAGGCTGTTATCGCCGAGGATGTTAAAACTGGTAAGCGGCTGCGTTTTACGAGCAGAACATTTGCTGATTGTACGGGTTGCGGGGTGATTGGATTTTTGGCCGGGGCTGATTTTGAGATGACAGAGAAATCGCATATGGGCCCAAGTAATTTATGGCGGGTGATAGATACCAAAAAGGATACAACATTTCCAAAATGCCCGTGGGCATTGGATTTGAGCAGTAAGCCATTTCCTGAAGGTGGATTGGGGGACTGGTTTTGGGAAAGCGGGTTTGACCATGATCCAATAAATAAAAGCGAATATATTCGTGACTGGAATTTCCGGGCGATGTATGGTGCCTGGGATGCATTGAAAAATGTAAAAGGCAAATATGAAACCCATGAGATTGAGTGGGCGGCTTATGTTGCGGGTAAACGAGAATCACGCAGGCTTTTGGGTGATATTATATTGACTCAGGATGATCTGATAAAGGGTGTGAAATATGCCGATGGCTGTGTGCCAACGAGCTGGTCAATTGATGTTCATTTGCCCCACAGGTCTTATGTAGAAGGATTTGAAGGGGATGGTTTTATATCCAAGGATTATCATACCAGTTATGATCGGCCTTATTGGGTGCCTTATCGATGTTTGTATTCCCGGAATATTGAAAATCTGTTTATGGCAGGGCGAAATATCAGTGTGACACATGAAGCTTTGGGGACGACCCGGGTAATGGTTACCACCGGAATGATGGGTGAGATAGTAGGGATGGCTGCGGCGATATGCAAAGAAAAGGATGTCTTGCCACGCAGGGTTTATCAGATATATTTAGATGAACTGAAAGAGATGATGAAAAAGGGCGATAAATAATTATTCAAATTGCCCGATTGGAATGTATTTGGATTGATGGTTGATTGTGGTTGGCCCGATGTGATTTAGTGGCTGAGACTGCAGTTTGATCGGACTTTCTAAAATTAATATGTTTCCCTCGCTTTTGACATCTGGTCGTAGCTTGAAGACAAGGCATGCCTTGTCTTCAAGCCTGCCGGCATTTGGGCCGATGCAATGTCCAAAGCCAATTTGACGATGATTGGAATTGAGAGACAAGCAGGGTGTTTGTCCTACATATGGCTAAAATGTTATTATATTTTTGATATTGAAAGTGCGTTTTCTAAGAACAGGTTCAACTATGAAATTCAGAATAAGGCAATATATTGCGATAATTTTACTTATTTTAGTTAATGGAGTTTATGCCGCAACAGAAAATCTTTATCGGTCACCGAATTTTATTGCAGTAAATAAGGCCGGAACATTATTATTTATATCAGAGGAAACCAGCAATACTATTTCGGTTATGGATATCAATACTGGACAGATTCATCGTCGCTATAATCTTTCTGGAACTCCCGGTGGGCTGATTTGTTCGGAAGATCAGAACTTATTATATGTTACCTGTGGTCAGAGCAATGGGGTGATTAGTAGTATTGATCTCAAGACGCATAAAATTAATGATTTAATTTCAGCTGGTCATACGCCAACATCTCCAATTCTGGATAGTGAGCGGCAACGCCTATATGTTTCTAATCGATATGACAATAGAGTATCGGTAATCGACTTGAAAACATGTCGGGTCATAAAGAATATCTCAGTTTTAAGGGAGCCGATAGCAGCGATGTTAACACAGGACGGGAATCATTTATTCGTTGTCAATCATCTTCCTGATAATAGTTCAAGTAAAGATTATGCAGCAGCGGAAATATCGGTTATTGATACTGAGAGGCTCGAAGTTTTTCAAACGATTCGGCTACCTGATGGTAGCACCGCTGCACAGGGTATCTGTTTATCACCTGATGGTAAATTTGCATATGTCACTCACATTATGGCTCGCTACAAAATGCCAACAACCCAGATTGAACGGGGCTGGATAAACACTAATGCCATAAGCATAATTAATGTGGCTAATTTCACCTTGTTAAATACGATATTACTGGATGATGTTGACCGTGGGGCGGCTAATCCATGGCAGCCAACTTGTAGTGCCGATGGGAAATATCTTTGTATTAGCCATTCCGGTTCGCATGAGCTGTCGGTTATTGACCAGCAGGCTATGTTGAAAAAGCTTGCTTTGGTCGGAACAGATAAAAATCCTTCTCGGGTTAGCGATTCTCCAGATGATGTGCCATATGACTTGACATTTCTCACAGATATTCGTCAGAGAATAAGCTTACCTGGGAAAGGCCCGCGTGGATTGGCTATTGTTGATGATACCGTTTATGTAGCCGAATTTTTTTCAGATACGATCGCAAAAGTAAAACTTACCGATGATAAAAAACAAAAAACCAGTTCTCTGCCTTTAGGCCCGGCCCAGACTCTTACAGCTATACGAAAAGGGAATATGCTTTTTCATGATGCAGGCATCTGCTATCAGCAATGGCAAAGTTGCGCAAGCTGCCATCCGGGTCAGGGACGCGTCGATGGCCTGAATTGGGATTTACTCAATGATGGCAGTGGCAACCCTAAAAATACTAAAAGCCTGCTTTATTCGCATCGCACTGCTCCGGCGATGGCATTAGGTGTGCGAGCTGATGCAGAATCGGCGGTACGCTCTGGAATCAATCATATTCTCTTTGCCATGCCACAAGAACGCGATGCAGTTGCCATTGATGCCTATTTAAAATCATTAAAACCAATAGCCAGCCCGCATTTGGTTAATGACAAACTTAGCATTTCTGCTCAGCGAGGGGGAAAAGTATTTGAAAGTGCAAAATGTGTTTCCTGTCACAATGGGGAAATGTTTACTAATCAAAGATCATATGATGTTGGAACTGGTACAGGGTTAGATAAAGATAAATCATTTGATACGCCAACTCTGATTGAACTTTGGCGAACCGCTCCATATTTAAATGATGGGCGAGCTAAAACTGTTTATGATATCTTTAAAATCAATAACAAAGTCGATGAACACGGAACTACCTCAAACCTCACCGATCAGGAAATTCAGGATCTGGCAGAATATATTCTATCACTTTAATTTTCACAGGAAGACTGTTATGTACAAACAAATAATAATATCTATGTTAATAATATTTTCATTTAATGTCACACTTTGCCGGGCCTTAGATGCTACTGTCGACCTGGAGGCAGAAATTGAAAATCAGTATCGCACTTTTCAGCAGGATATCAAAGATATCAGGCGTTTTGATTCATTTAAGGATGAGACTTTTAATTCTGCTTCGCTGGTATTTGCTAATGACCGCGACCCGCTGGATATTATCGTGCGCCGCAGCCGGTCCCTTCTGGATGATATTATAAAAATGGACAATATCCAGAACATTTCAGATATAGCAAATCAGTTGAAAGAACTTGAATTACAAGCCAGAGGTATTGATGTCAAAGATGTCCAAAAACGACGAGAGATATTTGGCAGGGCATTTATGCTCCGCAGAAAGATAGCATTTTCTAATCCTTTACTGGATTTTGACAAGCTCCTATTTATTAAACGTCATCGGCCTCTTCCTGAACCTGACCATATGTGTGATCAATTTTATGGAAGAAATGCTGTTGCTGGCG
Organism: Phycisphaerae bacterium; assembly: GCA_016342495.1. GTDB lineage: Bacteria > Planctomycetota > Phycisphaerae > Sedimentisphaerales > SM23-30 > JAEIOG01. The sequence continues at coordinate 20,272 of JAEIOG010000005.1, read as the reverse complement.
GTGGGGTTTTTGTCTTATCAGATCCTTTTAGTGATAATGCCAAAGAAATAAATTTACTTGAAGATGTTAATGTCGAAAGTGGACGACTTAAAGGCACTCAGCTAAATAAAGGTAGTTTCTTATCGCCAGAGCTTTCCTATGATGGCAAAACCATATTTTTCGCTTATGTTGAATGTGATGGCGACAGAGGGCACATTACCCATCTGGACCATGCGGAAAATGGGCACTGGAACCGGGGGAGATGTTATCATATTTTTTCAGCCCAGATAAACTCTGCATCAATAAATGATATCGAGATAAGTCAGCTACACCAGCTTACTGATGGGACATTTAATGATTTTGATCCTTGTCTGCTGCCCAATGGAAGGCTGGCTTTTATTTCTGAACGGCGGGGTGGATATCTGCGATGTGGCCGAGAGTGTCCTTCTTATACTGTTTTTGACATGAAGCCCGATGGTACAGATATCAGAGTCCTTAGCCCGCATGAAAACAATGAATGGCAACCCAGCGTTACCCATGATGGAATGATCCTTTATACACGCTGGGACTATGTTGACCGTCACGGCTGCACCGCTCATCATCCATGGATAATGACACCAGATGGCCGGGACTCCCGTGCGATGCATGGAAATTTTTCGACCAAAGCAAAAAGAGCCGACATGGAAATGGATCTTCGAGCTATTCCCGATTCGCATAAAATTATAGGAACCGCCGCCCCTCATCATGGTATGGCTTATGGTTCGATTATAATGTTTGACCCGCGGATAGCTGATGATGATGCCTTAGCTCCTGTCAAACGAGTAACGCCAGATGTGGGTTTCCCCGAAAGTCAGGGAGGCAGATGGGTTTATGGGACACCATGGCCATTAAATGAAAACTATTATTTATGTGTTTATGATGCAAAGATGCGGGCAGGAAGTATCGCACATTCAGATAGATCGAGAAATGGTAAAGAATATAGTATCTATCTTCTGGATGCCTTTGGTAATAAGGAATTGATTTGGCGTGACCCTGAAATAGCCTGTTTAAGTCCTATGCCATTGCGGGCCAGAACCCAGCCACCGCAGGTTCCAGCGCGAAGCCAACGTCTGGCAGAGAAACCTCCGGCTAATGGAACGATGGCTGTTATAAATGTTTATGACAGTCTTTTACCATGGCCCGAAGGAACGAAAATCAAGGCACTTCGTATTTACCAGATTTTCCCTTGTTCTGGCCCTTCGGCGGCAAATCTATTGCCACATGAAACGGGCAGGCGTATAACGGAAGCTGGCGATTCAATTAATCTGGCAAGGCGTATACTGGGAACGGTTCCTGTCGAAGCAGATGGCAGCGCATACTTTACAGTTCCGGCTCTGAAGGAAATATATTTTCAGGCTCTTGATGAAGATGGGTTGGCAGTTCAATCGATGCGGTCAGCTACCTGGGTTCAGCCCGGTGAAAGCCTGACCTGTTATGGCTGCCATGAACCTAAATATCGTGCAGTTGCCCAGCCTAAAAAAATGCCGATAGCTTTGAGCCGGACCCCATCTGTTCCCACACCGGATGTCGATGGCACAAATACTTTCAGTTATCCCAGACTGGTTCAGCCGGTGCTTGACAGAAAATGTGTTAGCTGTCATGAGAAGAATTTTGCTAAAGGTGCGCCGCCACTGGATAGTAAGATTGTAAAATCAAAAGCTCTTAGAGGAACGGAAGTTTACCGGTCATATGACAGTCTGATCAATTATGCTTTCTATACTTATGGCGATCAATACCGCACAACACCTGGGAGGTTTGGAGCTAATGCATCGAAACTCTATCCAATGCTTAAAAAAGGCCACAATGATGTTAAGTTGACTGATGCAGAAATGTATCGGATCACTGTTTGGCTGGATTCACTTTCGAACTTCTATGGTGTATATGAAAAAGACGGTGCTCAGGCTCAACTGCGTCAAGAAATCGCGATGCCAACTCTGGAATAAGGCAAGGAGATTTAGGATCAAACAAAACCCTTGAGCAAACCCTATTGTAGCTATAGTCAAGGGCGGGCGTGTTACAATCGCAAACACGGAGTAATCGGCACCAGCCAGCAGAATGAGCGGCAAATAATGCAATCAGCGAAACGGTAATTTGTGTAAATAAGGAATTGGCTATGTCTATGTGATTTTGTCAGCGCGGGCATGGCCTGCCCCTGCCCCTGATCGCGGGTAGGTGCATTTGTTGTTTTGGTTGCTTGGTGTTTGCGGTTGGGGCAAAACATGATAACGGGACAGGTAAATGATTTACCCAACCTGGCTAAATAGCTTTGAGCAGAATTGTGCGAACCCTTGCTAACTAGTCAGTATATACCCCAAGTGGCTATTAATATGAAATTGGGGGTGTTTTGGTGTGATGTTTGCACTACTGAAGCTTATTTTTAGGGTTAAAAGGGGAAAAAAGTCTAAAAAATGCAAAAAAAATAAAAAAAAGGGTTGCAAACTGGAAACGTAAAGCTATTATATCTGGACACTTGTGGCGAAGGTTGCAAGTTATAAGTTAATAGTATGCGGGTGTAGCTCAGTGGTAGAGCATCACGTTGCCAACGTGAGGGTCGTGGGTTCGAATCTCATCACCCGCTTTCAAAATAAAGTCATTCATCTTGAGCAGTCAGGGTAAATGGCTTTTTTTGCAGGCAGCTTGAAGCTGCACACAACTTAGAGCGCATGAGACTGGTTGGTTTTTGTTTCGGTTTCCGTTGGAAACCTGCTTTAATTGCTTATTAAGCGATAATGGCGTGTGTTATTGAGTTAAGAAGCTTGAAGCTGCACACAACTTGGATCGCATGAGACTGGTTGGTTTTTGTTTCGGTTTCCGTTGGAAACCTGGCTCAGAATTGCATATTAAGCGATAATGGTGTGTGTTATTGACTCAAACTGACCGATAGTCAGTTTGAAAGTTAAAAACTAACAGTTAAAAGTTGTGGTATTTGCTTCGCTCATAGGTTATTATCGTTGTGGGCAGAGCCTATGCCCCGGATTTTGCTATTTGGGTTAGCAAAGATTAAAATAAAATAAGTTTGCGACAACGAGGTACTAAGCCATCGGGTTGATCAGAGATCGACGGACGATTATGTTAGGTTTAGCGTTGGTCGAAAGTCGCGTGCAAATAATGAGGCCAAATTGAATTTGGATCAGCTGTTGTTTGACGCACGGCTGTTGTAAATTCAAGTTGGCCTTTTTTGTAGGCCCAGAAACAGGAGAGACATAATTATGTCAGAAGAACAGGCAAAAGAACAATTAGAAGAAGTAGAAGAAAAAATGAACTGTACCGTTAATATCGAAGAAAGCGGTCCATGGAAAAAGAAAATCAGTGTTGTCGTGCCACGCGAAGAAATTGATAAGGAATTGGATAGTCAATATGGTGATCTGGGCAAAGAAGCGGCGGTTCCGGGATTTCGTAAGGGTCGGGCACCTCGTCGCCTGATCGAAAAGCGTTTTGGCAGTGAAATTATCGACCAGGCCAAGTTCCGTTTGCTGGCTCAGGCATTTGAGCAGATCGAAGATTCAGAAGATTTTGATATCTTAGGCGAACCAGACATCAAACCTGATGACATTATTTTGCCTGAAACAGGTGATTTTACTTTTGAATATGAAGTAGAAGTCAAACCTGTATTTGAATTGCCAAAGCTGGAAGGCATTAAGATCGAAAAGAAAATCGTTGATATTACCGAAGATCGCGTAAAAGAAACAGTGGAACAGCTACGTCGTCGTCATGGCAAGATGACTGATATCGAAAAAGCCCAGACCGATGACTCTATTGACGGATCAGCTACCATCAAGCTTGAAGGTATTGATGAACCAGTCGTTGTAGAAGAATGTCCATTGTGGGTGAGCCCATGTTCAGTAAGAGGCATTCGGGTTGAAAATATGGCTGAGATTCTTGATGGCACCAAACCTGGCGATAAGAAAGAATTTACAGTTGAAGTTCCCGAAAGTCATCCAATGAGCGAATGGCGCGGCAAAAAAGCTGAAATTACCATAGAAGTCAAAGCAATCAAGCGTTTGGAACCTGCCGAGATGAACGACGAGTTCTTTACAATGTTTGGCACTTCTGACCAAAGTGAATTGGAACGCATGATTGAAGAAAATCTTGAAGATCAGGCAGATCAGGATTCAAGAAATGCAATGACTGCTCAGGTTCGTGAATATCTAAGTAGTAATGTTGAATTTGAGCTGCCAGAAGCAGCAGCGGCGCGTCACAGCGAAAGAGCATTGGCTAATCGTTATTATGAATTACTTCGCAATGGAATGCCGGCAGAACAGATCAATCAGAATATCGAACAGCTTCGTGCATCAGTAGGCGAAGAAGCTCGTAATGAACTGAAGATGAGCTTCATTATGGAAAAAGTTGCTGAGACTTTGGAAATCGAAACAACTGATGGCGAAGTAAATGCCGCAATTGCTCAGATTGCAGGAATGTATCGTCGTCGTCCTGAAAAAGTTCGCGATGAACTGGCAAAAGAAGGCCGTTTAGAAGGTATTGCCCAGCAGATTTGCGATCAGAAGGCTTTGGAACGAATCTTAGAGATGGCAGAAGTTGTAGATGCACCGGCAGAAGATGCTAAGCCTACCGAGAAAAAAACTACAAAGAAAGCAACTAAGAAAAAAACCACAAAGAAGACTGTAAAGAAGGCTGTAACTGACGAAGATGAAAAATCTACCGATGATGAACAAAAAAAAGTCAAAAGAACGCCACCGAAAACCGATAAGTAATAAGTGAATAGTTTGATGGCCAACGCAGAAGTGTTGGCCATCGACATTTAAGGCTTGATATAGTTATCGGGCGTGAATTTCTTTGTTTGATGGTGTGTATGCGAGTATCTAAGGCGAAGGTTGGACAGGTGATATAGATTGTTATTATGTCACATAGTCAGCATGCTGAATATTTATGAGTTCTTGTAGCTATCGAGATAGAGAAATGATGTTAATTATAGGACGTTAACTGTTAAAATAAGGAAAAGCAGATGAATCTGGAAACACCACAGATGTATATATCGCCCCGGATGGGGCCTTCGGGCTATCAGCGGACTCGTGAAATGGGTCTGAATGAAATGTTGCTGGAGAACCGGTGTATCTTTTTAGATATGCCCTTGGATCCATCATATTTGACCTCACTGGGGACAATCGCTTCGGTGATAATCAAGTCTTTATTGTACTTAGATAATATGAAGCGTGGCAGTGATATTCATTTATATGTGAATTGCCCCGGTGGCAGTGTCGATGATACGATGGCGATTTATGATACGATGCAGTTTATTCATTCGGATATTTGTACTTATTGTATAGGCCGGGCAGCTTCTGGTGGAGCAATTATTCTGGCAGCGGGCACTAAGGGTAAGCGTTTTGCTTTGCCACATTCCAAGGTGATGTTACATCAGCCATGGGGTGGGGTTTCAGGTCAGGCAAGTGATATACAGATTCAGGCTGAAGAAATCATTAAGACTAAGAAAATGATTAATCAGATATTAGTAAATCATACCGGCCAGCCATTAGAGAAAATTGAAAGAGAAATCGAACGTGACCGATATATGGATGCCCAGGAGGCATTGGATTATGGTGTGGTTGATGAGATTCTGGCTCATGAAGAAACTGATAAGAAATAATTATTAATTAACAATTGATAATTAGCAATTAAGAATTAATAAATAGGAGGACAGTTATGTCCGGTTTGATTCCAATGGTAGTAGAGACGACAGGTCGTGGCGAACGTGCATATGATATTTATTCACGTTTGCTGAAAGACAGAGTTATCTTTTTAGGTGGTCCGGTAACGGATGATTCGGCGAATTTGATTATTGCTCAGATGTTGTTTCTCAGTAATGAAGATTCAAAAAGTGATATACATTTTTATGTTAATTCGCCGGGTGGGTCGGTTTCAGCAGGTTTAGCGATTTATGATACTATGCGTTTTTTGCGATGCGATGTTTGTACATATTGTATGGGTATGGCCGCATCGATGGGCGCGGTTTTACTGTTGAGTGGAACTGCTGGCAAGCGTTATATGCTGCCTAATAGCACAGTTATGATTCATCAACCTTTAATTGGCGGTCATATTACCGGCCCAGCGACTGATTTGCAAATTGAAGCCGAAGAAATGCTGCGGGTTCGTGATCGTCTGTATAAGATTATTGGCGAGCATACCGGCAAGAGCTTTGAGCAGGTATTAGAAGATTGTGATCGCAATAACTGGATGGACGCAACTGAAGCAGTTGAGTATGGCATTGTTGATAAGGTCCTGGATAAGATGCCAGCCAAAGAAGAATAAACTTAATTTGAATGATTTAATGACCCTTGGTTATGGCTGAGGGTTTTTTTGTTTTAAATAAGAGAGCAAGATAGTAAGATAAAAAATTATTGATAAGATAATAATAGTTAGCCTTGTCGTTGTGAAATTGATAGACTATAATACTGGGGTAAATGTGGTTCCTGCAGTATTGGGAGCTTATTGAATATAGACAATTTTATGTTTGCTGGTGAAATCCGGCGGATTATAGCGGGAATGCCATGAGCTTAAAAAAGGTTTTGACAGTCTTGGATGTCTTTAGTATTTCGACTGGAGCGATGCTTTCGGGGGTATTTATTTTGCCTGCCCTGGCCTATGAAACCGCAGGTTCAGCGGTGCTGGTGTCATATTTGATAGCCGGGGCTCTGGCTTTGACGGGTTTGCTTAGTCAGGCAGAGTTGGCTTCGGCGATGCCTAAGGCCGGGGGGACTTACTTTTATGTTACCCGGTCGATGGGCTCGGCGGTAGGGACGGTTTATGGTTTAATAACCTGGCTGGCTATTGTGCTGAAAAGTGCCTTTGAACTGGTATTTATGTCCACGGCGATTATTGTTCTGGGCCATCTTAATCAGCATCTCATGATTCCGTTGGCATTGGTATTGTGCTGTTGCTTTATCGCTCTGAATATTTTTGGAGTCAAAGAGGCAGGTCGTATGCAGACATATATTGTGTTGGTGATATTGGGGGCTTTAGTAGTTTTTGTGATAAAGTCATTTGGGTATTGCCAGACCCAGAATTTCTCGCCATTTAACCCGAATGGCTTTTCCAGTATATTCGCGACAGCAGGGCTGGTATTTATCAGTTTTGGCGGATTATTGAAGGTTGCCAGTGTTGCCGAGGAAGTCAAAGATCCCGGCAAAACCCTGCCCAGAGCGATGTTGATGTCGCTGGCGGTGGTTCAGCTTTCTTATCTGCTGATTATTTTTATGCTTATCGGTGAACAGGTTACCCCGGGAATCCTCAAAACCATGCTTTTCAAGGAAGCCCCTATCTCCCAAACCGCTAATCTGGTGATGGGTAATGGCTATCGGATATTCTTTGCTATCATTGCGATACTGGCGGTTATTTCGGCAGTTAATTCCGGGATAATGGCGGCCTCGCGTTATCCTTTGGCCCTGTCCCGGGATAAGATGCTGCCACCCTGGCTGGGCAATATCAGCAGTAAATTCGAGACTCCGATTAATTCATTGATACTTACCGGTATTGTAATAGCGATTGCCTTGTTTTTTGATATTAAGGTTCTGGTTAAGGCTGCCTCATGTGTGCTGATTATGACCTATATATTTACCAATGCCGCGGTGGTGATTTTGCGGGAGAGCAAGGTACAGAACTATCGCCCCCAGTTTAAGAGTCCGTTATATCCCTGGGTTCAGGTTATAGGGGCATTGGGTTTGATTGCCTTGATGGCTGAGATGGGCCCTACACCTTTATTTGTTTCACTGGGACTGGCCTTGCTGGGTTTTGTGGTGTATTGGTTTTATGGCCGTCAACGTGCCAGTCAGGAATATGCTCTTTTGCATTTGATAGGCAGGATAACGGCTCAGGAGTTTACTTCTCATTCGCTGGAGCGAGAACTAAAAGACATCATCCATGAGCGGGATGAAGTGCTCAAGGATGGTTTTGATCGACTGGTCGAAAGCTGTCCGGTGATGGATATAGCCGGGCCGCTGACCCGGGATGAGTTCTTTGGCATCGCCGCCGATGTCATAGGGGAAGATCTCGGTATTGAGATCGAAACGGTGTTGCAGTCGCTGATCCAGCGGGAACAGCAGGGCTGTACGGCCCTGAGTCCCTTGCTGGCGATTCCCCATATTGTCATCCCCGGTGAAAAGCATTTTGATGTTTTGATGTTTCGCTGCAGTGAGGGGATTCATTTTTCCGCTGAATCTACCAGTATCAAGGCAGTGATTGTCCTGATCGGTACCCGTGACCAGCGGCGGGGGCATCTGATGGCCCTGGCCGCTATCGCTCAGATTGTTCAGGAAGATGATTTTTCCCAGCGCTGGCTCAAAGCCAAAAACCCCGAAGCCCTGCGGGACTTGATATTACTAGGCAAGCGACAACGGCAGATAGACCCAGCAGGCTGAGCCTGCACCCAACTAACATAAGGATCACTGGTTGGTATTTGTCTGGGGCAAATGTTGGATTTATGGGTGACTGAATTGCTTTATTATCGAGTGTTTACTTGACGATTGGGGATATTTGTTGATAATAGGTTGCTGTGGTTGACTTATTAGTATGCTTTTAGGCTGATGCATGGCATTATTGCCGTTAATACCTGATAAAACCGGGTTAGCCAGTCTTTGGCCCCAAGACTATATAGTCCCGGGCTGCCGTTTCACTATATAGTCAAAAAATGACCGTTAAGTGGCGCTTATGATTGGCTGTTTGAGTTATTTAATTACTTTCAGGAGGCTGTTATGCGAAGATTGTTTATGCTTTTGGTTTTAATGCTGGCCGGTATTGTCAATGCTGATGTCTTGGTCAAGGGGCCTTTGGCAGCCGATGGGTATCTGGAATCACTGCAAGTCGATGGGGTGGAGTTTTTTAATGCTAGGGTCGATATTTCGCGGGGAACTTATATTCATCAGGGCGGTGTTATTAATCTTAAAAAGGAGAATTGCCCCTTTGAACTGAGCTACAGTCCAGTGGAGAACGACAGCTTTACCGCTTCGGTGACTAATAAAAGCGGGAAAGCGGCGGTGTTTTTCGCTATTTTGCGCAGTGAAGTGCAGGCCTGTAAGATTGATAATGGGGCTATGCAAAGCACCCGGCCATTGGCAAATAAGACCAATGCCCGGCAATCCAGCTGGTATTATAACGGTAAAGTGCTGGAAATTAGCGGTCACAATGCCCTGTGGCCCTGGTCCGGTGATACGACAGTGGTGGAAATGGCGTTGCCAGCGGGTAAAACTTCCCAGATAACCTTTAAGGGTCGGATTGTTACTGATTCTGAGCAGAAGTTTATTGATGCCATGCCCCAGCCACCGGTTCAGACCGAAGCTGATCTGGCTCAGAATAAACTGGCTGATATTGAAGTTTTTAGTCCGAAGGACTGGCAGGTTTATCAGCGGCAGACTGTAAATAGCGGTCCGGTGCGGATTAGCGGTGTAGTGCGTTGTGGATGCTCGATGATTGGGGCAGCTGTCAGCGGTATCGATAAAGATGGTAAAGCAATTGATAAGCAAATGAATATTCCGGTGGATGTAAAAACTGGTGGTTTTGATGCGGTTGTTGATTTGCCCGCCGGCGGCTGGTACAAAATGGTGCTGACCGCAGCTCAGGTAAAAGAGCCGATTGTTGTTGAGAAGTTTGGTGTTGGTGAAGTTTTTGTCACTGCCGGCCAGAGTAATTCTACCAATTGTGGTCAGGTTAAGACCAAGCAGGAATCCGGCATGGTTGCGGCATTTAATGGTCTGGATTGGCGCCGAGGTGATGATCCTTTCTGGGGGACTCATGATACTTCCGGCGGCGGTAGCACCTGGGCATCATTAGGTGATGTGCTTTATGGTCGCTATCATGTGCCAATAGGTTTTGCTGTTAGCGGCCATGGCGGGACGAACACTGATCAATGGCAGCCCAACAATGATAAAAATGGTTTGTTTCATCATACCATGACCAGAATATGGCAGCTGGGCCCCGGTGGTTTCCGGGCGGTTTTGTGGCATCAGGGTGAAAGCGATTGCGGCTATAATTCCACCGAGAAAACTTATAATAATATGGTCAGGATAATTCGGGCCAGCCAACAGGCAGCTGGATATCCGGTAGTCTGGGTGGTTGCTAAGGTTTCTTATATTCCTCAGGCTCAGCCACAGCTTAATGAAGCGGTTCGCAATGCCCATCAGAAATTATGGGATGATCACATAGCATTGCAAGGGCCCGATACCGATATGCTCAAAGAAGAATATCGTGATTTCGATGGCAAGGGGATTCATTTCAGCCCAAAAGGATTGAAAAAGATGGCCGAGATGTGGGCCGATGATATTAGTCTGTGGCTGGATAAACAGCTTAGTGTTAAGGATTAGTTTTTATAAGGAAGTAATGTTTGTGAAGTCTTATTTAAGTATAATTGCTATATTGATGGTATTATCTGGTTGTTCTGAAAAATCGTCGCAATCTTCAATTGGCTTAGAACCTGGCGATACGATGGTCGATAGTATTGGCATGGAATTTGTATGGGTGCCAGCTGGTAAGTTTAATATGGGTAGCGACACTGGGGCTGAAATTGAAAAACCTGTTCATGAGGTAGTAATAACTAAAGGTTTTTGGATAGGGAAATATGAAGTTACCCAAGAACAATATCAAAAGATTATGGGTAAAGATCCGGCGAGGTCCCGGCTTGACCATCCAGCTGATAATGTAAGGCGAGATGATGTTTTAGAATTTTGTAAAAAACTTAGCGATAAAGAAGATGTGGCTTATACTTTGCCAACCGAAGCTCAATGGGAATATGCCTGTCGAGCTGGCAGTGATGCTAAGTATTGTTTTGGCGATTCTGAGGACGAGTTAGGTGATTATGCATGGTATGATGATAATGTGGTGCCAACCGACCTTCCGCCTGATTCTGAAGGACATGCAAGGTTTATAATTCTAACCTGTCCTGTTGGGCAAAAAAAACCTAATAAATGGGGTATACATGATATGCATGGTAATGTAGCTGAATGGACATTGGACACTTTTGCCAGAGATTATGAAAATAGCTCAAACATTGACCCTGTAGGCCCAAAATATTATTCTGGCTATGTTGTTCGAGGCGGTAATATTTATTTAGGTCCTGAAATATCTACAGCAACGATAAGAAGAATGGATTTAAATTCGTATTATGGCACAGACTTGGGATTTCGGGTTGTGCGTCTGATAGACTAGATATATCATTATGTAATTAATGGTTTTAACAATTTCATGAAAGGTAAACTATGACTAAATTAAGAAACAGAGTTTTGATGTTGTTGGCAGTTGGTATGCTGACTGTTGTGATTAGTGGGTGTAAATGCCCGTTTAGCGGTGCCGCCGCTGATAAAGGGATGTTGTTCAATGGCAAGAACCTGGATGGCTGGAAGCTTTTTATCCCGGATGAAAAGGTCGATGTCAATACCGTCTGGTCCGTTAAAGATGGCGTAGTTTATTGTACCGGTAAACCTAATGGTTATATGCGTACCGAAAAACAATATAGCAATTATCGCCTGCACCTTGAATGGCGCTGGCCGGGGGCCCCGACTAATTCCGGCGTTTTACTACATGCCCAGATGCCTGACAATGTCTGGCCTAAATGTGTTGAAGCACAATTGCAGGCGGGCAATGCCGGTGATTTTATTATCATGGGTCATACGGCTCTGACGGTTAAAGGTGAGGATTATCAGGATGATGAGAAGTTTTTCCTGAAGGCACCAAAGTGGATGGCTTCTACAGAAAAGAAACCCGGCGAATGGAATTCTTATGATATTATCTGTAAAGATGATACTATTCAGGTTCGGGTCAATGGTGCTTTGCAGAATGTCGGCACCAAGGCCTCTATAACTAAGGGTTATATTTGCCTGCAATCTGAAGGCGGGCCTATTGAGTTCCGTAATATTAAGATTAAAGATTTAGATTAATTGGATTATTTGACCCCCAACTTTTAGGTTGGGGGTTTTATTGCATTTAATTGGACTACATGTTGGGATATTACTTGCCAGGGACACTGCCAAAGGTATAATATTCACACTAGCGTTTGTAGTATCTTCCCCCTTTACAGCTCCTAAATACCACACATATCGTCATTAGCTGCGTTACAGTCAAATACTCAAAGTCAAAAGAATGGCCAACCGTTTTAGCTCTGTTATAGCCACTTCATCATAAACTAGTCCCTGTCAGGTTAAAATCTTCAGTAATCAGCGGGGCTGTTTTTATGCATTTGGTCTGCTTTGTAGTGTTTTTTTTGAATTTCACCTATGAATATGCATGAATCCTGAGGATATAATTGCTATTTGTTGTCGTTGACAAGTTGCAATAAAACCTTATAATAAAGCATCTTAGGCCCAATTAACTGATTATTGGGTTTATAGTTGGAACGGGTTGGCTCTGAGCTGACGATTTTTGCTGAAAATAGCCACTAGAAATCAAATTTGAGACTTGTTTCCCAAAATAAAAAGAGAAATGACAGGTTTTTAGAGGTTTTTTAATATTTTGTCCAGAGACGAAAGGTGCATAGATGAAAACTGCATATCGATTTTTACTAATTAGCTTTTTGCTGTTATTATTGGCCGGAAATGTATTGGCTAATAGAACAATCGTGAAAATGAGCACGAATTATGGCGATATGACCATAGAGCTTTATGATGACCTGGCACCGATTACGGTGGAAAACTTTCTGGGCTATGTCGAAGATGATTTTTATGAAGATGTTATTGTTCATCGGTTGGTAACCGAAGATTTTTATATCGCTCAGGCTGGTATATATGATGAAGATCTGTATGATTTCATAACAGCGGATGATTTTGACGCTGATGATATTGATATGACAGACCCTAATTTTTATCATAAACCTGGGGCTCCGATAGAACTGGAGACCGATGCTGCGATTAAGCATGTAAGGGGAACCATAGCGATGGCTCGTACCAGCAGTCAGGATTCTGCTACGGCCCAATTCTTCTTGAATATCGAAGATAACCCGCAATGGAATCCCTCTTCCAGTAATCCAGGTTACGCTGTTTTTGGTATGGTTGTCGATGGTCTGGAAGTTTTAGATTTGATGAAAGACGCTGAACTGTTAAATGATGATGAGGTCAATGAAGTTCAGGGTGGTTTATTAAAAAGTATCCCGGCAGAGCCTATCAAGATAAATAGCGTTGAAGTGGTGCGGGCTTTTGGTGATGACAGCGATGATTTTTCCGAAGTGCCTTTTGCTAAAGCGGCTAATCAGACCGTTCGCAGATATGTCGGAGGCGGTCAATATGATGGTCTGGTATATCAGCAGTCCTTTACTGATATTACTTATCTTGGCGTAAATGCATTGCAATGGACACAGGAAGCGGACAGCTCCTCGGAGATAGATGATTTTACTATTATTATGGCAACCGATGCCGATGGTATGCAGTGGGTGCTTTATTATATTATAAATGAAGATACTGTTGATGAACAGGTGATAGTTGATGCCACCAATCTATTGGAAGCGGTTACATTTGAGCAGTTGGCTGAGCAGTATATGATTTTTAAGCTGATGGCTGGCGATTATAATATTAATGATGTAAATAATTTATCGAATTCAATCTCAATTGGTTCAGGTCAGCAGATGGTGACATCGCAAATTGTCGCCTTTGGCGCAACTGCACCAGGTTATGACGATGCTGATTTGGTGAAAGTGAAATGGTATCGTGGGCCTTTCGGCGCAGAAACTGATATTGACTGGTATTATTATAGCCCTGGAAAAGGTTTATATTTTCATGTGCTTGATGATGCAGATGACCCTGCCGGTGACTCATGGCGGCAGGCAAGAGAATTTGATCAGGACAGCGATAATTTTGAGAATGTTAATTTTATTGGTGTTCCCAGCGACCAGACAATAACCCGGACATTTGTCGGTAATGGCAATAAAGATGGGGTGCTGTATTATCAGAAGTTCACCTATCCGACCACAGAACTAAGCGGTGTGCGTTATATGAAATGGGAACAGCAAGCCCAAAGCATTATTGATAAGCCAACTTTGGCCGCGGCGGGTATTTATCCATTTACTCTGCATTTAGCCAGGGATAAAGAAGGTAATATCTGGGTGCTGCGTTATGAATATAATGATAAGCTTCTGGTAGATGCTGAGACTATATTGGATGCTGTAGCTTTCAGCACAATCGCTGATGACCATATTTTGTTTAAGTTGATTGCCGGCGATGTCAATGCTGATGATGTAAATGATGCATCCAATACGCTGGTGGTGGGGTCAGGTGATGACGCGGTGACCAGCAAGATAATCAGCTTTACCGAGACGATTGATTTTGTCCCTCATTATGATGGTGAGTTAATTGCGGTGAAAGTCTGGACCGGAGCTACTGAAAATGCAGATAATATTAATTATTATCATCATCGTGTGGGTTTGGTATTAAATCAGCGTGATGGCCAAACGGTTTATAATGCCAATGGCTGGCGTCTGGCATTTTGGGGCGGGTATTTTGAATCTGATAGTGCAGATTTTTCGCAATGGCCTTATCTGGCAGCTGGTAATGGTGATGTGAAGACTTATCTCGGGCAGGGCAAATATGAAGGCTATGAATTTACCGATACATTCAATGAGATAACATTCAGTTCGGTGAGATGGTTGAAATGGGTAAGGACTGCTGTCAGTGTGCCTAATGAAGCTACCGAAGATGAAGATGATACTGTTTTGGTTGTCCCATCATTCAATTTATATATCGCAAAGGATTCGCTGGGTGCGATTTGGGTTTATAGATATAAGCTCGGTAGCAATTATGAATTCCCAAGGCCGGGCACGCCATCGGATATTTATGAAGTTAAACTATTAAGTGAGCTGGATGATGATGTGATTTATAAGGCCAGTGACAGATTCCATTTCAAACTTATCGCCGGTGATTATGCTGCGGATGATTTGACCGCAGCGATAAATAAATTCCAAACTGGTGAAGGCGATGAACTTTTCGTGAAAGAATTTGATTCATTCACTGAGCAATGGCTCTGGCAGCCAATCTTTAACGAATCGATTGTTCGGGTTAAAACTTCCACGGATGTTGACCCTGACACCCGTAATCAATGGCAATATTTCCATGCGGATGTCGGTTTGATGCTGGAGCTTTGGGATACGACATTGCTGGATACCGAAGATGATAATTATTTTGATCCGAGTGATGCCGACATGGTAGCCAACAATAATCTTGATGGCTGGCGTTTGGCTTATTATGGCAAGGTGTTGCCGGTTTTCAGCGGTAACAGCTCAGACTTTTCTGAAGTAGATTTTATTAAGGCTAAACCGGGGACATTAAGATTTTACCGCGGACAGGGTGGTTATGCCGGGACAAGCTTTAGATTTATCTGCAGTCAGGAAACCATTGCAGGTGTGAATTGTCTGCGTTATGAAGAGACAGCCGTCCCTGAATATGGCAAGAAAAATTTTGCCGCCTGGCTGGCCAAGGATACCGCAGGTAAATTATGGGTGTTCAAGGTTGAATTTGATGGTCTGGCAGCTTTCCAAGTCGATAATTCTGATCAGGCAGTGGCCTTTGACCTGTATCCGGCGATATATCAGCGTATATTAGCTGGCGGCTTTGAAGTTGGTGATGAAGTTGTTACCGGTCAGGGCGATGATCTGGTTAGCGAAAGAATATTCGCTGTTGATGCCGAGCTCGCCGACTGGCCTGATGAAGATAATGAAGCCAGCGGTGATGCTGATGAATTGACTTTGGTACGCTATAGCGAAACTGATAGCCATACTAATATGCAATGGACTTATTATGATGACAATTATGGCAAGGTTCTGGATTTATGGGATAATTTCTTTGATCCGGAAGATGCTGACCCTAATGTCGATGATCCGACTAAAATATTAGTCGATGGCGACGGTTGGTTACTAGCCGAGCCGGCTGTATTAGCCGGGCTTTATATCAAAGCCAACCCCGGCCGCAGCAGAGAATCCAGTACCGATTCCTTAACGGTAGTTGGTCCGATTGAGGCGACGCCTTTGGATGTATTGGATTCGACTTACTTTATGAGTATTGGTCCATGGCAGTTTACCATTGACACCAGTAGCGAAGATTTCAAGAAGTCTTCCACTAAGAACAGATATTCATATAAGACGAAGCTGGATGATGGTTCGTATATTTCATTGCATCTTGATCTGGATAAGAAAATATTTGCTGTTACCGGCAAGAAGCTTGACCTTACCGGTTTAGCTGAGCCGGTGCCTGTTACTATTGCGGTGGGTAATTATTATGCCCAGGGCGCTGCTGAACGTAAAGGCTCCAAAAAAACATCGCTTAAATTCTGCCAGGGATATGCTGATAAACTTTTGAAGCTCAGTTCATATCATGTTTATAATGGTGGAGCTGCCGACAATAAATTGAAAGTAAAGGGTCAGATAACTTCTTCTCTGGGAACCATAGACTTAACTGACAAAAAAGTGACTGTCAAATATGGTACGACAACCGAAACGATTCCGGCAGAAAATTTCAAACGTTCAGGTAAGTCAGACAAATATACTTATCGTTCGAGCGGGACAGTTCGCAGTATTATTATTGACTGGGGGCGTTCGGCGTTTTCTCTCTATATGAAAAAATCCGCTCTGGCAAAGCCGGTTCAGGATTTGACCATAACTATTGTAAATGATGATGATGAGACGCTTTTTGAGCAGACTGTTGAAATAAACTAAATCAAACTGACTGAGAGTTCGTTTGAAGTTAAAAACTAACAGTTAAAAGTGAACAGTTGCGGTATTTACCTGCGGTAAATGCTAATTTTAAATAATGCTTAAGTTAAACTTTAAGATATCATAAATTCGCGCAGGCGAAAGGAATATTACGTATGAAGCATGAAGTTCAAGGAAAACAAAGATGTTGGAATGCCAATTGTCTGATTACCGGTTTGGTTGTCATTGTAGCAGTTATTGCCGTCAATACTGTTTTTGCAGAAGAGCAAAATGTTGATATGGAGCAGGAGTACCAAGGCAAACTGCTACTAATATCAGATATTATCAACGACAAGTCCTCGATTCTTGATTCGCAAGGCCGCACGGTTATGGAAATTTCTTTGTCGGAATTAATTGCCCGGGCATTGAAGCACAATCTTGATATTCAGGTCAGTCGTTTTGAACCTTCGATTAAGATGGCTGATGTCACATCGGCAGAGGCGGCCTTTGATGCGGTATTGTTTGGTTCATCGCAATGGGGCCGGGATGACAGAGCTAATATTGATGCGACATTTTATGATCGGACAATTACCTCAAATGGCCGATCCAAAGTTATCCGTATTCCTGTCGATCCCTTTGTGAGAACTCATTCGGATCAGTATTCCATTGGTATTAATAAAAAGCTGCCCACCGGTGCTACCGTCGAAGTGGCTCAGACTTTAAGACGCTATCGGGATATGTATGAAGATGATACCAGATATTATGACCCATTCTGGGAATATGGTCTGGAAATGCAATTGAATCAGCCTTTACTGCGGGATTTTGGCATTGAAGTTAATCGGGCCCGAATTGAAATTTATAAAAATGATTACCGGGCCAGCAAACAAGAGTTCCAGCAGACCGTTATTGAGATAGCGGCTTCTGTTGAAACCAATTACTGGCGTCTTTTCCAGGCTCGTCAGCAGGTGAAAATTCTCCAACAGCTTATTGACCGGTCCGAACAGTCATTGCAAAGGGCCCATCAGCGTGATGACTATGATGGCCGGAGCTTGTCGGTTTCGCGTATCAAAGGAGTCTTGGAACAGGGCAAGGCCGATATGGTCTCTGCCATCAATAATGTTCAGAAGCAGCAGGAAATTCTGTTGGCTTCATTGAATGACCCGGAACTGCCGATCAGTGGTAAGTGGGAATTGATTACCCTGGATAATCCTTCTAATAGAGAATTTAACCCTGATGCCGCAGGAGCAACCGAAATTGCTTTGCGGGTAAGGCCTGAATTGATTAATCAGCGGCTAAGGCTAAAGAGTTCCGAGATAGTCAAAGATGTCGCTAAAAATCAGCGGCTGCCCCGGCTTGATATGGTATTAAAACAGAGAATCACCGGCGCTGGCGTGGAAGGTTCCGATGCCTGGGACAGCCAATGGGATGGCCAGACGACCAGTTATACTTTTGGCGTCAATATTGAACTGCCAATTGCCAACCGGGCCGCTCAGGCCGATTATCTGAAATCTCAGCGGCAATTGCAGCAGGCCAGATTATCTCTAAAGAATATCCAGGAGCAGATAATCGCCGATGTCAATATCGCTGCCCATAATGTTCAATATACTTATGATGAATTAGCGGGCCGGGCCAATAAAGCTCAGACCGACAAAGAAGAATTGCTCAGCTATATGATTTCCCAGGATAATGATGCCCGCACTTCGCTGACCCCTGATTTTATTGATCGAAAGGTCAGTGCCGACCAGCGTATGACTAATAGCCAGTTTTACCTGGTGCAGACAATGATCAATTATGATCTGGCGATTATGAATTACTATCGGGCCCAGGGCACTCTGCTGCGATATAATAATATTAAAGTTGGCGAAGAAGCGATTAAAGACTGATTTGATAAGGATTGATGAAATGCAGATTAACTTCCATGCAACAGATAAACAATTTGATCGATTGATATTGGCCGGCGATATTGGCGGGACTAATACGAATCTGGCGATTGTTGGCCAGTGTGACAGCGAATTCGTGATTATTCTGGAATGCGTTTTTGCCAGTGAGGATATAACCGATATTATTCAACCTTTGACCCAGACTATCGCCGAAGCCAAAGGCCGTGGTCTGGCCCCGAGGCTTTGCTGTCTCAGTGCCGCCGGGCCAGTCAAGGATAATTATTGCACGACCACTAATCTTGAATGGAATGTCGATGGCAACCTGATTGAAAAGACATTTTCTATTCCGACCCGAATAATTAATGATTTCACCGCTATCAGCTATAGCCTGCCCTTACTGGATATTAATAATTCTGAGATGATCTCCAAACTGAATCATCTCGATGGCAGCTGCCCAAAGTCCTATGGCCAGATGCGGGCGGTTATTGGTGCCGGCACCGGGCTGGGCCTGGGCTTTGTCTGGGATGATCATGGCCGGGCGATAGCATGTCCATCTGAAGGCGGGCATATGAGTTTCTCGGGTTTTGACCCATTGTCATGCCAGCTGCATCAATATCTACTCGCTCGTGAAGGGGTTTATCCCAGTAGCGAACTGGTGATTTCCGGGCCGGGTATTACCAATATCTTTAAGTTCTATCGGGATTTCCTCAAAGTCAAGCTCAGCGACACTCTCAAAGCAATCGATGCCTTAGATGATGATGACAAGCCGGCAGCCATTGCCAAAAATGCCGCCGCTGACCCGGTTTGCGATGATATAATGAGACTGTTTGTCCGGGCCAATGGCAATTATGCCACCGATGTGGTCGCGGCCCTGATGCCAACTGCCGGGCTCTATCTAGCTGGCGGCATTGTCGCCAAAAATGAAAAATATTTCCAGCGTGATAATGATTTCATGACCGAGTTTGAAAAACATGTCAATCCCAATATAAGGCGGGTGCTCAAGACTATCCCGGTTTATATTATCAAAGACTATTCGATCAGCCTCTACGGAGCAGCCAATGCCGCGATAAACCTCCTAGCTTAAAGCAGGGTGCTAAGCGCACGGCTCACTTATAGAATGAGTCATTATGTTGGAATGAATTGGTTTATTGCTTGTTCCGGTGACCCTGACATTCAGCAAAGTAGGACAAGCATCCTGCTTGTCATTTATCCCAGGCAGCCTAAAAATGAAACCAATGTCAAGCAGGGTGCTAATCGCACGGCTTACTTATTTGAATGAGTCATTTTGCTGGAATGAATTTATTAACATTTGTCCCCCGCTTTCGACATTCAGCCGGATGCAGGCGGCAACGACGCCGGTGGCATTTGCAACTCTGTAATCATTAAATGCAAGCTTACAATCGTCAAATGCAAATTTACATCTTGGGCTTGTAAAGATGATTTTGGCCGGAATTAAATGCAATTAAGCATGATTTAAGCCGATTAAGCCGGTAAATAGCCCAAAACCGATCTAAAATGATTACTTAACGCAAAAGTCGCAAGAGACGCAAGGTTAAGAAGACAGCGTTATATAACATCTTTTGCGGCTCTAGCGACTTTTGCGTTGAGATTTCCTGTTTTTTCAGCTATTGATAATAATCCTGTCAAGCTGGATAGTTGTAAAAAGTATTGTTCTATCGATTTATTCATTTTAACCCAAATTTCGCACTTATGGCTATAAATCGTTAAAAATAAAAATATTTTCTGCGATTTTGAGCTGTAGTTGGCG
>JAEIOG010000154.1 GCA_016342495.1 Phycisphaerae bacterium | reverse complement strand
ATGCTATGAAAATCAAGGCAGAAACGTAATCTGCCTAAAATTATTGAGACCATTTACACAGCTAATTGAACACACCCGAAGGCGGAGAACTTCTTCGTAGTAATAACTACTCACCTTTCCCCAAACACCTGTCCAACATCTCCCTACTGACAGAATGTTTGACTGCCTTCCTGGCTCTATCTACCAGATCATCTTTGACAGACAAATAGTATTTCAGAGTCGTGTCATATTTACTATGTCCAGCCAATCTCATCACCTCTGTAATTTCTAGCTCAGCATAGAACCAGTTTGTAATAGCTGTTCTGCGGATATCATGGAAAGTTCCCTTCCTGATGCCAGCTTGTGTCCTGATCTGATTAAACATGCCAGTAAACTTACCATCATGAATGATTCGATGGAAGCCGGGCAGTTCAGAGAATTTCTGGCATCAGCTTTTGGAGTTGCTAATTGTTTTATGCATGAAGGAGCTGGGTTTTATATCTGGCATGCAGACAGTGAAGGTTTTAATTTTAGAGCTGCATGTCAGGATGCCCAGCTTCAAATCCGTCAGTGCCTGGTCTGGGTGAAAAACTCCATGGTGATGGGCAGACAAGATTATCACTGGGCGCATGAACCTTGTCTGTATGGCTGGAAAGTCGGTGGTGCTCATAGCTGGTATGCAGATCGCAAACAGACGACTATTCTGGAATTTGATCGGCCAAGCAGAAGCACTGAACATCCGACCATGAAGCCGGTGAACCTATTTGAATATCAGATGAAGAATTCATCTAAGCCCGGTGATATTGTTCTGGACAGCTTTGGCGGTAGCGGCACAACGATGATTGCAGCTGAGCGATTAAGCAGAAAAGCTTACCTAATGGAATTGTCACCAGCTTATTGTGATGTGATAATTTCCAGATGGCAAAACCACACTGGTAAGAAGGCAAAACTGATAGAAGCTAAATTCCCGAGCAATGTCGTTTGAAGAATTCAGCAATAGCTTGCTTGTCTTTTTCGCCTTTGGCAACGGCTAATGTGAATTGGACTAAGGTATTATTGTCGATTTTGAATTCGATGTCATTCAATTTGAGAAAAATGATAGCAGCAGCGGCACCTACTCGTTTGTTACCATCAACGAAAGGATGATTTTGTACCAGATGAAACATGTATGCAGCAGCCATCTGAAAAATATCGCTATGAACATATTTACCATCAAATGAAGTTTGAGGTATGGCAATAGCTGACAGTAACAGATTGGTATCACGAATAGTTATGCCGCCGCCATGGGCTTGGGTAAGCCGCTGATGAATTTGCAAAATATCTTCGATTTCTAAAAAATGAATATGGGGCATTTATTTTGCCAGTTCTTCAAAAGCTTTATCATAAGTTGCCAGGGTATCTTCCATTGCATCCTGGAATTTCTGTTGGCGAGCAGTTTCAACTGGACGAACCAGAAGAGATTTGCCATCTTCAGTAGAGAGCAGTAAAGGGCTGTCTGGTTTGATGTTTAATAGCTCCATAATAGCTTTATCTATGACAAGAGCATAGCTGTTACCGTGTTTTGTTAATGTTTTAATCATAATATTGCCTTTCAGTGTAACATCGTCAATACATTATACATACTTTATTAGTACAATGCAATATTATTTACAATTATGTATCCTATTTAGTATAAGTCTTTGTATCTCAAAGGTTTATGTTTTTTTGATAGAATGAATTGGCCTCGGTCAGCTTTCTCAAAGCGTGAGCTATCACCTTTGGTTTTGATTTCTTTATTGATTGCTGAATGAAGGGTATTAGCTGGAGTTTTACCGGATTTGGGCTGCCAGAGATTTGATTCTATGGCTTTGGCGATAATGTCCCTGCATGATAGTGGGCTATTGCAATTGTTAGCCTATGAATATGGTCGGCAGGGTAAAGACTGGGAAACTGAATTAAATCAACGGGCCAAAGAAAAACAGTTAATGACAGAATTAGGTCTTGAGCACTAGATATTAGGCGATAGGCATTAGGCTTTAGGAATTATTTTTATTAGGAGAATTAATTTGGATATGCAAACAAAAAAGAACGAGTCCTCTGGCCTAATGCCTCTGGCCTCTAGCCTTAAAATGTTAATGTTTAACTGCCCGCTGAATATTGAGGCAGGCTCTGATAGTAAATCAGTACCTAAATTTTCAATGACTGCCTATACCGGTGGTAAAATGAATATCAGCGGTTTCACTCATCCGGTGGTAGTTGACTTAGATGGTCTTGAAATAGCCAGCCAGAGTATCCCTATTCGGCTGGACCATAAACCCACCCAGGGCGTCGGTCATACCGATATAGTTCTCGCTTGATTTCTTACTGTTTTTTCAAGTGTCTGTTTAGGTACAAAACCATAGACAAATTCACAATCCAGAGCTTCAGCTACATTTTTTAGCGTTTTGACAGTTATGTTTCCAGGTTTTTCATCCTGTTCGATGCGGCTGATACG
This sequence comes from Phycisphaerae bacterium, assembly GCA_016342495.1. GTDB lineage: Bacteria > Planctomycetota > Phycisphaerae > Sedimentisphaerales > SM23-30 > JAEIOG01. The sequence goes on along the minus strand of JAEIOG010000154.1, from coordinate 7,773 downwards.
TTGCTTGTTAGTTTTTAAACGCTTAGCCAGTTGCTCACCTGACATCCCCAGTGCATCCCTGATAGCACGAACCCATCCTTTTCTCGGAGAGACTACCGTCTTGAGAGGCAGGAACTGCTCCAGTGTCTTATCCAGCTGTTCTCGAGCTAAGTTTTTATGTTTTGCTTTCATATGTATACCTATTACTAAAAAAGAATTATCTATAAGTATATAGACTATATCGGCAGATTTGTCAATATACTTATAGAATTTATTGAAATAATAGTCTATATTTATATAGATTACAGATTTGAATGCAATTTCTGGCTTATTATTGGGCTTAGCTGTGAATTGATAAGTTGAGATGCTTATTTTCACCAATACCCAATATCAATCTTGCTGTTAGAAACTTGTAAAGTCACGCCAACTGTAATAGCCATAATTTTTATACGATAGATTTTTATGGCAAACCTAACACCAGACTGTCGATCCAAAGGTTGCGAGTTTTGGATCGGCGGACGGTTGACAAGTACACATGTTCTTTACAAGTTGGCACCGGCTAAAACTTTGTTGCTATCAATTAAACTAAGATGTACGGTTGCGCCAATGTGAGCAGGGTTGTCTGCCAGAATATCATTAAAAACTGTTTTGGCCTTATCCTTTTTTTTGAGCCCCAGATAACCCAAGCCCATCAAATACTTACAGTGAAGTTTATTTTTTGCTAACATATCTTCTTCAAAAATGAGGAAATCAGGTAGCGAAACTGCAAAAAAGTCAATTTTGACATTGTCATTCATGTGATTTTGGCCGTGATTAAGTAATCGCTGAAAACAATCATTGGCACTTGTGCGGTCATTGAGCTTAAGATAAGCCAGTCCCTGATAGAATAATTGCTCCGGAGGCTGATCGTTATAATACATCACATCCCCGAGCTCATTGCCCCCTTGGGTCGCTTTAGAAAAAAGTTCAGAGGCTTTTTTTGTATCAGCAAGGCCTTCGTAGGCTAAGCCAAGATAGTAATAAATATCATTTTCACGTCGTCCATGCAATTTTCCCTCTCCAAGATTTTCGGGGTATTTTTCTATTTTTTTAAGATAAGCAATCGCTTCATTGAAACGACCCTGTTCAAGACATTGTTTGGCCAGTTCAGTTAATGCAAAGACGTAAGCGCCGGTGACTTTCCCTTCACCGCCTTCCCATGGATGGAAGATTCGCTGTTGCAACCGGTCCATCGCCTCTTTATATCGGCCAGTCTGATTCAGTAGCCAAACGTATTCGATATAGAGGTCATCTCGTTTTTCGACCATCTCGAAATGTGCCTGTATAAAATCTAACCGATCCTGCGGGGCTTTACCCAACTTTTTGTACAACTGGTCCAGTTCATAAAAAACACGCGCATCGGAATGATTGAGTGCATACGCCTTTTCATAGAACTGACGTGCCTTATCGGTGGCATGATGCACATTAAAATAGGCCAAACCCAGATTGCGATGAACGGTAGGAAACGTATCATCAAACTGGACTGATTGTTCCCATGCATGAATTGCTAAGTCGCATTGTTGTTTGCTGTACCAGAAATTTCCCAGATAATACCAGGCCTTGGCATCCTTTGGGTTTCGCTCAATCACTTCTTTCAAAAGAATCAACGAGTCGAGACGATGCGGGAAACAGTAATCCGGTTTGGCCTGGGCACCTTTTTTTAGGTATTCAGGTTGTTCCCAGCAACCCAGATAGTAATAGACCAAAGGAGACACCGATTCTGCCGACGGGGCGGCGTTGACCACCATCATCAAGAGTTCAATGGCATCATCCATCAAGCCAGCTTGGCTGTAATCTAATGCAATTTCAATATAGTTTTGCACCGAGTTTCGCATCTTTTGTTTAAAGTCGTCCAAGTATTCCTGGGTGGTTGTTTTTTGCCCTTTAGCTTTGGCAATGCGGTAGCCTTCGAATAGTGCCCCCAAATTCAGTCGATCTAATTCTATCGCAGAAAGCGATTCCTGTTGGGCAGCATCAAGCTGATCCGTCAGTCGAAGTAATGCCGCTTTTAGGTGCCGAGCCTTATGGTGGAGGCCATTGCGAGCCAGTGAGGCATTGATATGCTCTAATGCCAGCTGGAAATTGTCCTGTGTTGTAGCAATTTGTGATAAGGCAAAATAGGCCGCATCCTGCATTGCCGCATTCCAGACTGCCTTATAAAAAGCATCATAAGCATCATCAAGCCTATTCTGAGCTTTCAAACACAGTCCCAAATTGTAATATGGTTCGCCATCATATGGATTTGGATTATGCTTAGTTTGGCGTTCAATTGCTGTACGGAAATATTTTTCTGCTACTTCAAACTGTCCCTGCCGATATAACAGTAGACCTAAGGCATTATTACATCTAACATCACCGGGGTCGCGTTGCAATCCTTCTTCATAATAGGGCTGGGGTCGAAAGGTGGCATGACGGTATTGTTCCAAGTGAAGGCCTGCCAAATACAATTCTTCAACGGTTTTAACGGCCTTCGGTTCGGGAATAGCAGTGGCCGGGTCAGGCACTGCCTCGTCGCTGACTGGTTCTGGCCGATAGGACAGCAATAAACTATTCTGGTCATAGACAGACAGCAATAAATCCGTTGTTTTCTGACCTTTTTCAAGTTGAACTGTTGTCATAAAGGCTGACGCTGGGTCCAGATCTATCGTTTTCTTAAAAAACACACCAGTAGAACCGGATAACTGAACTTTCAACCCTTTTTGGGGCGTGGTGACATAGACGCCAATTTCGACTTGACGGTCCTGAATTTCAAGATTCACCGCAGCTTGATGATTTGCGTTTTTGACTGCACCAATTAGTTTGTAAGGGAAAAAATACTGTGTGAATTTTTTTTGCTCATATGGCATAAGCCAACTAAAATCCGGTTGATTGTCCGTATAAACGCCTGTCATCAACTCCACATATGGGCCATCTTCATCGGTCAGATTGCGATGCCATGCATCACCGAAATCTCCACAACCCCAAACCCATTGTTTTTTACCCGGGCTGACATGATGATCGGCAAAGTGCAGCATTCCCGCGCGTCGTCCGTGGTCGTAGCCACCCATAAAATCGTACCGGGAACCTGCGGCCATAAAAGAGGTTGGCACAGGGATATTTTTAAACCGGCTGATATCGACCCCCGCAGAATAATCCATCTTGTAATATTCGCCGGTGGCAATGGGAAACCGAGAAACATCCCGTTTACCGTGATCGAACACGGCATTGACATCGGGCGGAAAAATACTTTGATAGTCATCGTTAACCGCCATGGCCGGGTTTGCCCACCACAGAAAAGTCTGAGGTTCAGCCGTCCGATTATATAATTGAGCCTTAATTTCCAGAACGGCTTTGCCCGGATGCAATGTAAAACCAGCCATCCCTTTGGTTCGGCTCATTCGTTCAATCTCACTTACCCATACTGTCTTGCTGCCGTCAGGGTTTTCGTTAATCGAATAATCCACGGGGTCAAATGTACTCGGACGATGATGCTGAGGCCAGTTAAACTCAATGCCTCCTGAAATCCATGGCCCGGTCAACCCAACCAGAGCCGGTTTGATAACCTGATTATAATAAACCACATGAAAATCGTTGGTCTTATCATAAATCATCTGTACCCGACCGCCCAGACTGGGCATTACCATAATCTTCAAATATTCATTTTCAATAAAAACAACATCGTATTCAACATCTTTTTTCTCGTTCTCTATAGTTTCTATCACCGGTAAAGGATAGACTGCCCCGCTACTGCCTTGATAGACGCGTTTTTCCAGAAACATCGGATTTTTGTCCGGGACCCCTACTTTATAAGTCGGTATCGTAATTTTTTCTTCCCAGATATTAACATCTTTACTATTCATATTTTTAAAGACCTTATTCTTCTTTGAAAATTAATTCTATTTCAACAATTAAAGCAAAAGTATCATCAGGAAGCTTATACTTGCCGCAAAATGACGCTGCCGATTTAGTAGAGGCCTGAAGTTTAACTTCAGTCATGGATTACAGATAATTCTGCGATTGCGACTGATGTTTCATCGCTTTGTGTATTTATTATTTTAAATTTCAAATAATGCCCTGGGCGAGGTCCGGGGAAATCAATTCTCACTTTTTTTTCAGAGCCATCAAACTGCCCCAAGCAAACAGCATCACCCCAGGTTTTCCCATCAACACTGACATAGACCTCATAATCCTTTACCCGAACATGTTTCATGTCCTGGCGAGGCAAATAGTTCACCCCGGTGATGGTTTCAGTTTTTCCAAGATCGATGATTATTTCCTGTGGCAGTTTTTTATTATTACTATCCCATGGTGAGTGCCAGAACGTTTGCGGATCGCCATCGATAGCTTTAATTACTTCATAGCCGGGTGCAGAGGCCGAAGCGGTCGTTCCAATGATCATTTGCATGAGCGCCGGCTTAATAAACAATTCAGAAAGAGATTTGACAGCTATTTTTGTACGAGGCTTAAAAGAATCACTTTTCATGTAATTAACCAAACTTTTTCTGAGTTGACGTGCGGCGGGGCGATTGTCCAGATCATTGAGAATATCAATAGAACATATCATTAATTTTCCTTGACCAACCTTTGCCTCCAGGACCAAACCGAGACGGCGAGGATTTGTCCAATCATCAATCGGCTCAACGATTGCTTCGTAGCCTTTCGGCAATGAATTAATAACAATTGGTTTTGAGTTTTCAAGTAGGTCGTACCACTGCCAATTGGTATATGTCTGGGTGGGGAAGTCTTCCAGTGCCGGATGCCGATTATCACAATAAATACCCACGGTATGAACCAAACTGCTACTGAACATAATTCGTGTCCAGAAAATCGGCGTGAAGGATCCTTTCGTATTACCGGCGACACTTTCGGGGCGAGGGATAAGCAAAACGGTTTTACCTTCGTTTAACTGTCCAACAGTAGTCTCGTCCCACAACTGACTGATAATGATCTCGTTAGACTGTATGTCTATGGGTTTTTCGGCAGGATAGACCCACATATCCCATAAATTTTTCTTATCAAGGCCTTTAATACTGACACAAAGTGTAATCTGGGCGGCTTTTTTGATTGACGAAAGCCGCTGTCTAACATCACCGACAGTGGTTACAAAACCGGTTGGTAAATCAACAGGGCCGAAGCTTCCTTTGCCAACCACATTTTTATTCTTATCCGTCAATTCCCATTGAACGATTTGACCATGAATATCTTTCGGGCCGTAGTGAAATACCATGATTTGGGCCTGGAGGTCCTGATCGTTTTCCCAAACATAACTGCCGAATCGGGCCAGAGGCGTCGTAACATTACAGAATGTATTATATTCATCGGTTTCTACATATCCCTTACTTTCCCAGAATTCATCGAATGAGCCGACCGGTGCATAACCCTGCCCGGGGAAATCCCGCAAATCAAGCATCTGGACGCCGCCATATCCGGGCGTACGCAGCGCCGCTTCCCATGTCGATTTATATAGCAGCGTCTGAAACTTCCCAGAGGCCATGTAATAATCATCATAGCGATTCAGTGTTCCCCGGTCCCTCATAAAATCTTCATAAATATCAAGGTAATAAGGATTCAAGCTACCTTTATATTTTTTACGAACAGAGAAATTAGGTAAAGTTGCCCATTGCCCGTCTTCGTGTGTGATGATCGGTATGTCGCTGTTGTTGATAATGTCGCTGTAATCAAAATCGGTGTGTGACGACCGAACAGAATGAAGGCTGTGGACATAAAATTTACCGTGGCCTGTAATAGCGAATTCGACATTGTTGCTGTAAGTATTTCTGACATTATCGGTCAACATGGTCCCCTGGCTACTTTTTTTGTATTGACTTAGGAGTCGGTCATAAATATCCGATCCTTTTTCGACTCCAAGCTCATTGCCGACAGCCATAAATCCGAAAGACGGGTTATTTCCGTATGTGGCAAATATCTTGTCGCCTTCTTCAAAAAGCCAATCATCTGTCGCGTCACCTTTGCCAGGTCGCATCCACATGGTCATTTCCGGCTGAAGTAAAATTCCCACTTCATCGGCAGCCTCAAAGGCCGCTTTGGGAGGGCACCAGGAATGATAGCGGACATGATTGAGTCCGCAGGATTGGGCCATTTTATAGATTTTTATCCAGCTATTTTTATTCATGGGAGGATAGCCAGTATCGGGAAAGATGCAGCAATCCAGGGTCCCACGCAGGAACAGGTTTCGACCATTGATTTTCAGCTGATTGCCTTCGGCATAAACGTTGCGAAGACCGAATGTTGTCACATATGTGTCAGCGTCAGTATTCCTGGACTGACCTGGTTGGAGACGGCAACTGAGTGTGTAAACCGCCGGGGTAAACTCATTCCATAAGATTGCATCTTCGCCAAGGTCACAAGTGTCTTGGATTTTAATACTCTGGCCGGCTGGCATTATTACATTCAGCGTTTTTATGGGGCCTTGATGGCCTTTCCCGTATTTTGTTTTGGCTTGATAGGTTAGTTTGCTCTGAACTTCTTTATCTGTTGAATTCGTCAATGTAAAGAGAATTTTGGCAGTACGGTTAATGAAATCGGTTGCGTTAACGGAAACATCACTGATAAATACTTGCGGGTTTGATTGAAGATACAGATTACCGATGATACCGTTCCAGTTACTCTGAGTGTGGTCAGAAATATTATGGCCGCCGATACCGACATTAATATCCTTAATGCGATTGTCCACACGCAAGGTAATGCGATGTTGGCCCGGGGTAAGATAATCAGTAAGGTCATATTCGTGCGGAGCAGAAATTGAGTTTTGCATTCCCACACGCTTGTCGTCGACCCAAAGCTGCGTTTCCCAGTGAACACGTTCCAAGTGCAGCAGGATCTTTGTGTTTTTCCAACTTTGCGGAATTTTCACGTCTTTCTGATACCAAGCGGCCCCTACATATACGCGGTCTGGCGTCCACCACATTGACTGACGGTACAGTCCGTCTTTGACAACATAGGGTTTGAATTGCGGAATTTTATTAACGCGCCTGACATAGGCGCCGTCAACCGACCATTTTGTGTCTATGCTCGGTACTTCACCGAATCCCTGTTCCTGAAGTGAACCGGGCAATTTAAGTGTGTCACTGAGTTGCCTAGAAAACCACTTTTGCGAGATACCTACATCATTGGCATCCAATAAAAAATGCCACTGACCTGACAGATCGATTGAATCTGAGGCAATAATAAGGGAAGTCATTGATAAAAAAATGATCATTATAAAATTACGAATGCGTTTCATTACCGTTATCCTTATTCTCTTTTGATCCTGTTGAACAATTTTCACTTCACCCATTATAGGTGTATCATAATTTTTTTATAATATGTAATATTTTAGTGTTCTAGAGCAACCGATGATTATTAGCAAGAAATAATGTTTATTACTCGGCTGTCGCACTTTGGTGACAAGTTGGAAGCTTATCCTACTATATAGCTAAAATGTTATAATAAATATAACAAAAGTATTATGTCTAAAATCCCGCCCTAAGTAAACGCATTTTCGTCCCAATAATACTCATTTTTGTGCAAATGTATATCCGTAAAAACCCGTATTTGCTTTAATCGCTGGAATCAAGGCAAGAATGTTTATCGACGAGGCGACAGCATTTGTCAGTGATTATGAATTTTGAAAATATTTGCCCAGACAATATATTTATTCATATATATAGATCTGAATTATCCCATTCTGGATGAATGATTCTAGTGCTTAGTCATAATTAAAGGTTTGGGTCAATATTGCCGATACATCTCCATATGAAGATAACTGTTATTTGA
>JAEIOG010000153.1 GCA_016342495.1 Phycisphaerae bacterium | reverse complement strand
TTTGAATTTATCCATGATTCCCTTCACGCTCACTGGACAAATCAACAATACCAATCATTGCTGTGAACGGTTACAAACTAGATAACTTCTTCTACGCTTTCGTTGAATCTTAAGCCAACCCTAACAGCACTTGACCGGATAATATCGCTACGGTCAATACGCACGACCTTGGCTGTCTTTATGCGGGCAAAGCTGCCTTTTTGTTTAGCCAGATCTTCATTACGCGGAAAATTGACTTCGATGTCCTGACCTTCCCGAACCGGAGCCTGCATAGACATGCTGATTAAAGCCCCACCTTTGGAAATATCCACGCTGCGAGCATTGTAAAATTTCGATGCTTTGGGATGCCAGACACTCACTGGCCAACTTACATTGGTGCGTTTTGAAGTTCTCTGTTCTTTGATGATACAAGCCACGGTGTAGCCTCCATTAAAATATTAGACGTTCAACCAAATTTCATTTCCCCACTGACGCCTTCAATAATAACTTAATCGGCGATTAGGACAGGGTTGTTTAGTAATGCAAGCATAATAATAAATTTTTATGGAATTTTTATGATTTTTGTACCCTGATAGCGTGAAACTGTTATTGCATTTTGGTCCTTGTCCCGATAACATATCTGGTTCTTTATATTAATTATAGGCAATTGTGCTTATTGGACTGTATTGGTAAAGATTTTCAAAGCTGTCATTCTGATTTTGAACAGATTATGGTCCTAAAATAAATTATGACGTGATGAAAGGTTCAGAAATGAGCGAAAATAACGCTGGAAACTACAATTTTAATGATATTGAAAAGAAATGGCAGAGTTTTTGGGAAAGCAATAAGACTTTTAAAACCCCTGACACTACTGATAAACCCAAATATTACATCCTTGACATGTTTCCATATCCATCCGGTGACGGGCTACATGTGGGCCACCCAGAAGGTTATACCGCCAGCGATATAGTATCACGGTATAAAAGAATGCAGGGTTTTAATGTTCTGCATCCGATGGGTTATGACGCTTTTGGCCTGCCTGCCGAGCAATACGCCGTCCAGCATGGCATACATCCAGCGATCACCACCGAAAAAAACATCAGTAATATCCGCAAACAGATCAAATCTCTGGGTTTTAGCTATGACTGGGATCGCGAAATCAATACTACACAGCCAGAATACTACCGCTGGACGCAATGGATCTTCCTAAAACTGTACAACAGCTTTTACGATGCCGAACAAAAAAAAGCCCGCCCAATTGAAGAATTAGAGATTCCTGCTGACTTATCGGATGATGACCGCACCAAATTCATTGAAAATCATCGCCTTGCCTATGAATCAAATACTCCGGTTAACTGGTGTCCGGCATTAGGAACCGTTCTGGCTAATGAAGAAGTTATCGGCGGAGTCAGCGAACGCGGCGGCCATCCGGTTGTGCGCAAACCCATGCGGCAATGGATGCTGCGAATCACATCTTATGCTGACAGATTGATTGATGGCTTAGAAGATCTGGACTGGGCCTATGGCATCAAAAAACTCCAGCTGGACTGGATCGGCAAAAGCATTGGTGCTGAAGTTGATTTCAAGGTTTATAATGACCCTGCTAAAACTGTTGAAGTTCTCGACACTACGATCGAAAAAACAGAACATACCATCAAAGTTTTCACCACCAGGCCTGACACCCTCTTTGGCGCAACTTATATGGTTCTTGCTCCTGAACATCCATTAGTTGACGAAATCCTCGATGATCAGCAGAGATTTCCTGTTGAAATGTACAAACATGAAGCATCACTGAAAAGCGATCTGGACCGAACCGATTTAGCGAAAGATAAAACCGGTGTCGATACCGGGGCATTTGCGATAAATCCAGTTAATGGCCAGAAGATTCCAATCTGGATCAGTGACTATGTATTAATCAGCTATGGAACAGGTGCTATTATGGCTGTGCCAAGTCATGACAGCCGAGACTTTGAATTTGCTAAACAGTTCAATCTGCCAATCAATGCTGTTGTAAGCCCAACAGATAAATGGCTGGAAGAACAGGTTCAAAAGAAAAACTTTGACCAAGACTACCTGACTAAAAATAAGCTTGAAAACATTACTGAAGATGCTGCTGGTATTCGCCAAGTATATAACAATCATCCCGGCATTTTCAACGATGCCTTTTGCGGACTGGGCACAGCTATCAATTCCGATAAATTCGATGGCATGGCTACCGAAGATTTCAAAGTAGCTATCATCGCTGAACTTGAAAAAGATAAAGTTGGCGAAAAAGCGGTTAATTACAAATTGCGCGACTGGCTCTTTAGTCGTCAGCGTTACTGGGGTGAACCTTTTCCGATTATTCATCATGAAGATGGAAAAGTTGAAGCTATTGATGAAAAAGATCTGCCTGTTTTGCTGCCTGAAACGGAAAACTTCAAACCCAGCACCACCGGTGAATCACCACTGGCAAATGTTCCTGAATGGCTATACTTTGAAAAGGATGGCAAGAAAGTCCGCCGCGAAACCAATACCATGCCGCAATGGGCTGGGTCATGCTGGTATTATCTGCGTTATATCGACGCGCTGAATAATCAAGCTCCTTTTGACAAAGCCAAGGAAAATTACTGGATGCCTGTAGATCTGTACATTGGCGGTGCTGAACATGCTGTGCTGCATCTGCTGTATGCAAGGTTCTGGCACAAGGTACTATTTGACCTCGGTATCGTTTCAACAGATGAACCGTTCCAAAAGCTGGTTAATCAGGGTATGATTCTGGGGCTCTCTTATAAAGACCCGCGGGGCGTGTTGGTTGCCAACGATCTTATGGAAAAGAAAGGTGACAAATTCTTCCATAAAGAAACTGGCGAAGAACTGGTAGAGTTTACCGCTAAGATGTCCAAGTCATTAAAGAATGTGGTCAACCCGGATGACATCATTCGGGATTTCGGTTCTGATACCATGCGTCTATATGAAATGTTCATGGGCCCATTGGAAGCTAACAAGCCCTGGAATATGAATGGACTGGAAGGTGTACACCGCTTCCTGCAAAAGGCCTGGCGAATGATAGTCAACGCCGAAACCGGTAAACTCAATGACGCTGTGGTTGATGCTGAGGATTGTGCTGAATTGCTGAGACTGCGTCACAAGACAATCAAAAAACTCACCCATGACATCGAGACCTTTGGCTTTAATACCGCTATTTCACAACTGATGATTTTTACGAATGAATTCGGCAAAGCCAAACAGAGAAGCAAAGCGGCTATGGAAGACTTTGTGCTGATGCTGGCTCCACTGGCCCCGCATATCGCCGAAGAGCTCTGGGCCATACTTGGTCATGATGACACTCTGTCATATGTCCCATGGCCTAAATACGACGAAGCATTAACAGTTGACCCTGAAATCGAAATTGTCGTCCAGATTAATGGCAAGGTTCGTGACAAGTTCATGATGGATGCCGGTAGCGATGACAAAATCATCGAAGAAACCGCCATGGCTACAGAAAAAATCAAAACCCAACTTGAAGGCAAAACCATCCGCAAGGTAATCGTCATCAAGAACCGTCTGGTAAATATTGTTGCTAACTGATTATAATTTAATGTAAATATAAAAAGCTTCGTCAGTTATGAATTGGCGAAGCTTTTTTAATTAACCAGACTGTTTATAGTTATTTTTTTATGGGAACACTTACTTTTTCAGCTGTAAGTTCGCCATTACCTTTAGCATTATCCATACCGTACCAGTAAGTTATAACCGCATAATCCACCATTGCTGTTTTTTGCCAGTGCAATAGTTCCATATCAAACTTCAGATGCGTTTTAAAAGGAATCTTATCTAATGATCTGACCCTGGTATTAGTTGTATGGCCAGGTTTAGTATAGTTTCCGTTGGCATCGCCGCGCGGCATCGAATGAAAAGGCGCCTCAAAACTGCCGCCTACACCCCAGGCATAGCCATAATAATCTTCTGTACCGGTTCCTATAGCAGAAGGGAAGGCTTCCTTATCGACAAAAATCTTTTCATCGCCCTCGCCCCACCATGTTCCGGTTCCATTTGGGTGCGGCAGCAAAGCTTTATTAAATAATGCCAGCGTATCACCCACATAGACACCTTTACCTGAGACTGTTAAATAGTTCCAATCCACCACCTTATCTGTAGACATATCATTTTCGCTGCGCCAAGTGCTATTGAAATACATTGAATGCTCTGTCCATTTCCAGTCAGAAATACCTATTTCACTTAAATTTACAGTGACATCACTTTTGCCATAATTAATGATCTTTACTGAGGCATCTTTCTGAAAAGGCATTGGCCACCAGCACTCCAGCCAACCATCTTTGTGTACTTGACGCCACCAGTCTTTAAAAGGATTAAGACCCGGCCCGCATCCAAAAAAACCTCCCAGCGGAGCCAATACCCTCTCTTTGCCGTCAAAGCTTATACTGATAACTACCGAACGCATGGCCTGACTGATGTCTTCGGCATCTATTTTAACCTTAAGAGAACTGATAGCCCCGCTACCTGTTACCTTAAGTGTAAGACTCTTACCGCTGCTGAGCACCGACTTGCCTCCGGCAACCTTTCTTGCTATAGCAAGCGTGTTTTTCTCAGGCTGTGAAAGTGCTTTCTGTACCCGATCCAGCAAGGTTGAATGTTCTTTAAGATCATTTTTGGAAAAGGTCTTTACATCCGTACCGACCGGGTACTGAATATAATTAATGTTATAATAAATACAATCGCTAAACTGCTTGGTATCCTGCTGATTAGGACCATCATAGGTTATTTTACAATGCTTCTTAAATGGTATTGGCAGGTAAAGATTTCGCCCATTCCATCCGACAATATTACTCAAAGGTTTCCCTGTCATCTCAGTTCCACCAATCAGTTTATCAGCTGTAGCGGCATATACAGGTTCATCTGAACCATCAAGATAAATTCTGATCGTACCTTCAAATTTCTGCTGAGTCAGCCACCAGCGTACTATCGCACCGGGGCCGTCAACATCCATCATTATCCATTCACGCCGACCATCGATATCCTCATATCCATAGAAAAATGATGAATCAGCGTTTGCGAACCAGCCAGGCTTACCTGCGGCAACAGTATCTCTATTATAACTGCTGCACTGTTTACAAAGAAACTCAGTTTTTGGAAACTCAGCAATCTTTGCACGATCAATCATATCTTCCAGAAGAGTTTCAAAATCAACCTGTTGGGCATTAGCAGACTGTAGAAAAAATAATGCCGAAACAATAGTTAAAACAATACTTTTACGCATAATTACCTTATTTATTAAATAGAAATTCAAAATTCCTGAACAAAAAAAATATATGATTGTTCCAGATTCAATCATAATGAAAAACATCTACCGCAGTCACAGTATTACACTTATATATCGTCTGATTCTAATATCATAGCAATCATTACTCAGTAGGCAAAAGAAATGAACCAAAATAAATTAAGTCAAATTTTCATTGATAATTTTCCAGAATCGCCTACGCAAAACTGCGCAAAATGGCTTTAGAGCGAGCTATCACAGGCAATATCGACATGTTATATCACAGACTCACTCAGCGACACATTGCCTGTCTTTAAGGCCAATACCGGCGAAATTTTCTGTATAAAACGTCTTGGCGGCTTGCTAAAATCATTCCATCGAAAAGATGCCCGAAAACAGCCATATTACCAACAAAGCTTCAATAGCTTTGCTCGCTATTGGTACACGTGAATCTCAATATTTTTTAAACACAAAAATAAGTTGCTCAAAATGCTCAATTATTGTCAATTTCTTACAGTATTGTATTTAAAATCCAAGCCCTAATAAACCATAAAATGCTGAAAATGCATATATTTATAATGTTTTGCAGACTTTTTCAGGGAAGACTATTTATGCCAGCCTTGCAGGCCTGCTATGCGGGTGGTATATTCATCATTCCAGAGGGAGATCAGACTTCTGGCATTAAATTCATAAAGGTCTTTTTCGGCTTTTGTAGTTTCCCAACTACGTGCATCTTTGATCCATTTGCCCAGAAAGCTCACAAAACGCAGTAAAACATAGGCTAACAGTGCCATCCATACTTGCCAGAGAATTGCATTTTGGCTATGGCCCAGAAAATCTGATAGCTGAAGAGTTTGTTTTATTTGCTTAAAAAAAACTTCGACGCCCCAGCGACATTGGTAAAGATCGCAGATACTTGACGATGCCCAGGTCAAATTATTAGTGATAAACTGCATTGATTTTTCTTGGCCATTGATTTCGATGTTGGCTGTTACTAATCGCAATTTTTTTGGATAAGCTTCGTGACTTTTAGCGATGGTCAGTTCGATTAAATCATCGCTGATAATATTGCCTTTTGGTTTTTGATGTTGGCATATAATTCGATAAGCCATATTGTCTTTTGCTCTTGTGACCCAGAAAACTCCTTTATTATCTAATTGCAATAAATGCTTAAAATCGACGTAGACTTTATCAAAAACCGCTATTTCGCCACTTTTAAGATTTATACATAAGTCATAAGCTTCGGCGGAATCATGTGTCGATGCGTTTTTTACAATCGTAAATTCAGGCAGAAACGTTTGCAGATTCAATTGCATATGACATTTAGCTGGCGGTTTTTCTTTGGCGATGCTTAGCCCAGTCCATACAATTAGCAACTAGCTGAATTGTGGTCGACATGTAACATTGTTACGACATGCGACCAGGGCGGAAAAGAACGAGCTTTATTATCAGCTCCATGTTTTCTAGCCAACTTCGTCACAAGATGAGCAGGAATATATTGGCATATTTGCTGAAGAATGGTATATTTATGTTTAGCTGGGGTCATGGGTTACTCCTGTTTTTTAGTAATTATACTGTAACTCATATCCCGCTATTATGAAATATCTGTTTTATATGTAAATCCTATGGGATGGCTGTGAATATTTATCATAAAAATAATCAAAATCAGTACAAATATTTGCAATAGAGTCCTAAGATAAAGACTGTTGTGAGTATATTTTTAAACATTTATCATAAAGGAGAAATGTCATGGGTAATTTATTAAATCATAAAGCCGGTTATTTACTGATAACACTATTACTATACTTAAATAGTATAGCGTCAGCACTGGTCAAGAACGATTTTGTCGGAGCCTGGCTTAATGAAGACCCTGATACCCAATCAATTACCCGGTCGCTGATTTCAGCCGAAGTCGGTAACTATCTGGGCATACATAATTTTGGAAAATGTAGTCCTATTGACTGCGACTGGGGTAAAGTAATTGCAAATTATACCGGTAATGCCTTTACCGCAGTATATTCAACCCCATTTACGACCAAAACAATGACCATTTCACTCAATAAAGCATTAAATCGTTTACATATCAACACAGTCACCAGCAGGATTGGACTACCCGACTTCACTTCTGATGATTATTTTTACAAGATGACCAAACCTGATCTGGTAATAAGAGATATTACCATGCCAACAGGGCCTGTTACCTACCAGCAAAGCCCATCAGCTTCTATAACATTTATGGTGCATAATCTGGGAGCTCCAGGTATTACCACCCAACCTTTGCGAGCAAGAATCGTAAATGCAACCAAAGATGGTGAACTCCACACGTTCACAGGTTATTTTAGCATAGATTATACTAATCCACTGAGTACCGACGATTCTACCAGTTGTAATTTTTTAGTTGGCCATGACAGTGTGTGGCAACATGGGGCCTATACATTACAATTTGAAGTCGACCAGAATGACTTTATTGATGAGGAAGTTGAAGACAATAATATTTCATATACCGTAAACCTGCAGGTATTAAATGAACACGACCTTTCAGGACTGATGAAATTTAATTACACAAGCATGCATTATATTACAGATGCAACACCAACATTTTCATTTGTATCAGGCGGCAATACGCTTAACGATGTTGATACATATTATTATAATACCACATCCCGCTATGCATTTGATAACCTGCCAGAAAATGAACTTGTATATTACTATGCAACCTATCACATCACAGGAACAAAATCTACATTGCCAGGCAACTATAAAGCTTACATGCCTGTCAATCTTTCAAGTTTAACCGATACTGAACGAGAAAACTTTACTATCCAATGCTATGAAATCATGCATATGACTCAGCCCTGGGATAATAATAATGCCGATAAGCCAACCGGCACTGCTTATTATGACATTTTACAGCCTGGTATGATATTTGAATGGGATGCAATAGCCAATTCTGACCACTATGAATTCACTATTGATAAATACCGTGATTCTGAACACCCCAGCGGCTTTGGCTATATCAGCAGTGAAATATCACTTAATACCCCTGACAGCAAACATTATATCACATTGCCAGTTACAGGTGAACATGAACATTATCAGGCTAAAATCAAATCATACGATGCCAGTGGCAACCTCAATGGTCAATACTTAACAACTTACACCAATGGCCATTCAGTCACTTATCGATTCAAGGTCGATTTTAACTGTTATCCTGAACTGCCAAGGATTAAAGCCCAGATCAATAAAAAGACAACATCTGGCGGCTATGACCGTTATTATCTGGCAGTTCCAAATGCTGATGTGATTCCAGCGGAATTATTCACCAAGGCACCAGATCTACCACCAGCTGGCCTGAATCAGGAAGCATCCCGAACATGGGTTTATATCAAAGATGATTCCGGCAACCAACTTGCCGGCTATGTCGCGGTATATCACCCCCAAGACCTTAACGGCCTGTGGTTTGGTGTGCCAGAAGGCACCGACCCGCCACAGGGAGTATATATTGAGCTGCATGATAGGCGTTGTGAAATGACTTATCGCAGCAGCTATGCCGACCCATACATGCCCTGCCCGGTAGCTGATATTAATGGCGATTGCATTGTTAATCTGCTGGACTTTGGCATGCTGGCAAATCAATGGCTCAATGTTGGCGATATGTAAGAATATCCAAATATTCTAAACTTATTACCATAAATATACAGATAATATAATAACCCCGAGTTTTTCGGGGTTATTTTTTTCTCATCGTAAAAACATGTATATATAAAGGATTAAAAAATGAAGCATATGATCATACTGGCATGTTTAGCTATATCGTTTAATACCGGATGCATCACAAACAATATCAAAAAAAATGACTATTGTGCAGACCTGATCATCTATGGTGGCACATCCGCTGCTGTTATTTCTGCTGTTCAAGCTAAACGGATGGGGAAAACTGTCATTATGATTTCTCCTGACAAACACCTCGGGGGCTTGTCCTCTGGTGGACTGGGTTGGACAGATACTGGTGACAAATCGGTAATTGGCGGACTTGCACGCGAATTCTATCAACATATCTGGCAACACTACAATACCCCGGAAGCATGGAAATGGCAAAAACAATCCGAGTATGGTAACCGTGGCCAAGGAACCCCGGCAATAGACGGGACAGACCGAACCATGTGGATATTTGAGCCACACGTTGCCGAAAAAGTATTTGATAATTTCATCTCCAGCCATAATATCACCGTACATCGCAATGAATGGCTGGACCGGGCTGTGTGTGTTAAAATGAAACAGGGGAAAATCATTTCTATTAAAACACTAAGCGGTAAAACCTATAAAGGTAAAGTTTTCATAGATGCCACCTACGAAGGCGATCTCATGGCAGCAGCTGGCGTTAGCTACCATATAGGTAGAGAATCTAACAGCACCTATGATGAAAACTTCAATGGCATTCAGATTGGGACTCTTCATCACAGCCATCATTTTGGCAAAATGCAAATATCACCATACATCAAACCGGGAGAGCCTTCCAGTGGATTACTGCCAGGTATTTCAGCTGATGCCCCAGGTCAAAAAGATCAAGGCGACCAGCGAATACAGGCATATTGTTTCCGTATGTGCCTGACAACAAACCCTGACAATCGTATACCTTTTGCCAAACCTCAGGGTTACGACCCCAGTCAATATGAATTATTGGCTCGTATTTTTCAGGCGGGATGGCGGAATGTTTTCAACAAATTCGACCCAATCCCCAATTTAAAAACTGATACCAATAACCATGGACCATTCAGCACTGACAATATCGGGATGAACTATGACTATCCCGAAGCTTCATATAAACGTCGCCGGGAAATCATCCAAGAACATGAAAACTATCAGAAGGGATTGATGTATTTCATTGCCAATGACCCTAAAGTTCCAGAGGATATCAGAAAACAAATCACAGCCATCCCATATGAGGTGGGGCTAAAACTAAATATTTCAAAATAGCGGGATATGAGTTACACTG
>JAEIOG010000152.1 GCA_016342495.1 Phycisphaerae bacterium | reverse complement strand
TAGTAGCTACAGTGTAACTCATCCCTGGCTATTTGGAAATACTAAAGTTTTTACCAACCCTTATGGGATGGCTGTGATTTTTTTTCAAAAAATAATGTAACGAAAATCGCAAATTGTAGTCTAATATAGTATGTGCTGACATTCCTATAGAAAAACAATTTATGAGGTAACATATGGAGCTATTTGAAAAGCCCAATAGAAATGAAGCGGAATTTGCTCAAGCTAGCGATTCTGAAATAATGGTCGATCTCCAAAACTCCTACGCAATGCTAAAACAGGAGATTCATCGGGTGGTTGTAGGTCAGGACGAGGTGATCGACTCGGTACTGTGTTCCATGCTTGCCGGGGGACATTGTCTGGTCCAGGGTGTCCCGGGCCTTGCCAAAACTCTTTTGGTGCATTCGATATCTGAAGCACTGAATATGAGCTTTAATCGCATCCAGTTCACTCCTGACCTGATGCCTTCGGATATTACAGGCACGGATATTATCCAGGAAGATGTTAAAACGCATCAGCGTTGCTATGAATTTATCAAAGGGCCTATATTTGCTAATATCGTTTTAGCTGATGAAATTAACCGCACACCACCTAAAACACAGGCGGCACTGTTGCAGTCGATGCAGGAACGCGAAGTGACGGTTTCGGGCCGAACATATACCCTTGATAAACCTTTTTTCGTTCTAGCGACCCAGAATCCAATCGAGCAGGAAGGTACATATCCCTTGCCCGAAGCAGCTTTGGACCGTTTTATGTTTATGGTTTATATCGACTATCCCAAAATTGACGAAGAATACCAGATTGTCAAGCAAACAACTGCCAGCAACAATAATAAGGTCGCACGTGTTATGACCGCTGAAGACATGGTACGCTTCCAAAATATCGTACGTCAGGCTCCTATTAGCGATTCTGTTATTGCATATTGTGTTAAATTGGCTCGGACGAGCCGTCCACAAGACGACCTTTCGAGTCCCATTGTTAAGAAATACCTTAAATGGGGAGCAGGGCCAAGGGCAGGGCAGTTTATGGCTCTTGGTGCCAAGGCCTGGACTTTAATCCATGGCCGCGTGACACCGAGCTACGACGATGTCCGTCACGTATGTCGCCTGGTGCTTCGTCATCGCCTGATGGCTAATTTTAACGCAGAAGCTGATGGCATAAGCAAAGATCAGATCATAGACGACATAATCGAAAATACAACTATTCCTCAATAACGAAATTTATGTCAAAACTTCCTGCCTCTTTTGGTATTGGAGTTTGAGAGTTGTTTTTTTGTAAGCGTTCACACTTATACAAGCTCTTTGCGTCTTAAAATTTCACGCAAAGACGCTAAGACGCAAAGCTAAGAAACGATAGCACTCGATAAATCAGGATTATGTTGATTGTAAACAAATAGAAATGCGGTAGTAATTTCGTCCTGTGGAGCAAAGCATGTGAAATTATCGATTAATGCTATTTTTAGCCTAACCCCCCGCACAGGTCGGGGGGCTAACGAAGATTACTTCATATTGCTAAAATATTGCAGGTTTTTCATGTTTTGCTTTGCGACTTTGCGACTTTGCGTGAGATAATAAAGACACTAAGAATAACGTAAAAGAGATATTAGTGTGAACGGTTACGATTTTTTATATTATTTTGACCTTTATGTGACCATCAATAAAAATGAAAACAGATAATCGAAAATATCTTGATCCCGTTGTGCTAAGCAAGCTGGGCAATATGGAAATGGTCGCCCGTGGCGCTGTCGAAGGCTTTTTTACGGGCTTGCATCCCAGTCCATTCCATGGCTTTAGCGTTGAATATAGCGACCACCGTGCATATCAGCAGGGCGATGAACTGAAATTTCTCGACTGGAAAGTTTTTGGTCGAAGCGATAAGCTTTATATCAAACGTTTTCATCAGGAAACCAATCTTACAGCTAATATTCTTTTGGATAGTAGTAAAAGCATGTCTTTTGCAGGCGAAACCAATGTTAGCAAGCTCGATTATGGATCATACCTGACTGCTGCTCTGACTTATTTATTATTAGGTCAGGCAGATAGCGTATCTTTGACCCTTTTTGCAGAGAAGATAACTCAAAGAGTGCCCCCGCAATCGCGTCGCAGTCATCTCAGTCATATATTAACTGCTTTGACTAATAATAAACCAGGTGGTCCGACAGCTTTGGCTGACGCTTTGCACTGGCAAGCTAATATTTCAAGTCGTAAAGGTATTATAATTTTGATTTCAGATATGCTGGATGATCTCGATGAAATATTCGAAGGTTTGGCTCATCTCAAGCATCAAAAGCAGGATATTATTATTTTTCATACGCTGGATCGTCAGGAGTTGGCTTTGGATTATCGGGGGCTCGTTCAATTCGAAGATATGGAATCTGACCAGGTTTGTCGCACTTATGCTGATTCTGTTCAGGTTGAATATCAAAAAAAGGTTCAGGAATTTATCGATAATGTTAATGATTATGCTAACCGTCATCAAATCGACTATTGTCTGCTTGATACATCTGAACCACTGGATAAGGCACTGATGGCTTATCTGCATAAAAGAAAGCAATCCCTGTAAGCTAAGGATGATTATAAAATAAATGACTTTTACATCAATAATATTCTTGTTTGGAACCATTGCTATAGCTGGGCCTATATTGGCTCATCTGTTAGCTCGCCCGCGGTTTAAGCGTATTCCATTTACCATGCTTCGGTTCCTTGAAATTGGCCAGAAGGAAGCTCAAGCCAAGCGTAATCTCCGTAACTTCTTAATACTTTTGCTGCGTTGTCTGATCATTGCTCTTTTAGCAATGCTTTTTGCCGGTCCTGGAATAAACAAAACAACTGAAGTAGAAAAGAAAGGCGAAATACATTTTCTTGCCCTGGATGATTCGATGTCGATGGCTTATGCTGATGGCGACCAAAATGCCATAGAGCAAATGCAAAAACTTGCTCAGGAATACATAGAAAAAACTTCTCTTGAAGATACTATTTATATATATGCTCTGGCATCAGGGAAAAAATGGGATGAGCTGGACAAAAGCACAGCTACTGAGATAGTGAAAAAAATAGAACCAATTGCAAAAAAAGTAAACTTGTCACCTTGTATAGCTGAAATCCAAACTATTCAGAAAGAACTTGATACCCTGGTTGACGTCATGATTATTAGTGACTTCACTCTGCAGGTTCAGAAACAGTTAGTTGAGCTGAGTGATTCAATCGAAGTAAAAACATTCAAAAGCAAAATAGTTTCATTTGATAACCCAACCAGCAATGCCGCTGTCATCAATGCCTGCGTCGATTCAATCGCTAAAGGCAATATGACCATTAAAGCAACAATTGAAAATCTGGGTCAAATTGAGCAAAAACGCGAAATTGTCGCAAAAGTCGATGGCCACATTCATGCCCGTAAAAACATAAGATTAGCTCCTGGGGACAGTCAGAACAATCAATCACAACAAACCGTTTTGTTTGAAATCCCTACCCAAACCAATCAATCGGGTGCTGTTTGTCTTCCCGTTGAAATTGGTTTTAGCTCCCCTGATGGGATCAAAGCAGATGACACTTATTATCTCAGTGTATATCTGCCAGAGTTCAAAAATGTTTCGGTGTTAATAGTTGGCACAGACCATCGTCAATTATTTCTGCTTCAATCAGCGCTGAAAACCCTTAAGCAAAAGCCAGGCTATGAAAATCTGCTTATTTCGACCATGCTTCAGAATGAATTTAACGTCAATGCCTTAAATCAATCTGACATCGTAATTCTTGGCGGAATAAATTCAGTTTATAGCCAACATCATCAAAAGCTAAAAAACTTTCTCAATCAAGGCGGCAAACTGGTTAGCTTTCTCTCAGATGAGACAAATATCCAGGCATGCACCAAACTATTTAATGAAGGAATTATTCCAGCTGAGCCAAGGCAATATATTTCCAGGCAGAATTTTATTAATACAAATAGCTCAGCACTTCTTTATCAACCAGATAATGCCCATCAATCGGATACCCTTGGAATATTGACCAATAGCTATCTTTCACGCATTATCACTAAAAGCTATTTTACATGCACTTTGTCGCCCGATGGTATCTGTCTGATAGAATTCGCGCAGGATGGGGGGCTGCTATATTCCAAAGAGGTTGGTAAAGGCCAATCGCTTCTTATCAATACCAGTATTGATGACTCTATGGGGACTATGATGAAGTCAGCTGGTTCGGTAGTTTTTTGTCGTTATATAGTGGGTAAGCAGAAACAATACGAGCAGTTTGGCTACGAATCGGGTGAGACAGTTTCATTGCCAGCTTCTGAATTTGAAATTCGTAATATTACAACTGCTCCAGCTTCCTGGGTACAATCGCCAACAGGGGCCAAGCTGGAAGCTACCATCAATGCCAATAAACTTTGGCCTGTAATCGATGGCGAAATTGGCTGGGTAAAAGCGTTGGCTAACCCGGCTCGCTATGCTGGGCTAAATATGCCTCAGGGCGAGGGCAACGTAGAGCCTGCCAATCCCGAACAGTTAAATGAAAATCTTAATCGCATATTCGCGGCTAATGCTGATTCTACCAATGATAAAGCTCGAATCATAAAAAAAGGGCAATATCGCCCGCTTTATAAATGGTTTGCATGGGCCTTGATTGTGTTGATTATCGCAGAAGCAATGGTTGCTAACCGTATAAAACGCTAACGCTGAATTTGAATGGGTTACGAAAATGAAAAATGACCATACCAATAAAATATTAAATGGCTTAACTGGCCGCGTTAGACAGGTTGCCAAACGTCTTTTGGTTCAGGATGTTCTCAAGGTTATAATGCTTTGCCTGCTATTTGTTGTTGGCTTTGTATTAGTTTATTCCTGGCTTGATCATATGTTTAACTTTGAAGTCAAAGGCAGAGTTATTTCGCTTGCAATTTTGATTTTGGGCCTTGTATACCAGGGGATTATTCTGGTTAAAATATTAATCCGGCATCTGTCATGCTCCCAGGTGGCTAATGTTATTGATTCGCATTGCAACTATGACCAGCAGCTGGTCGCGGCAATAGAATATTATGAAAATCAGGATGACTATCCTTACTCAAAAGAATTAGCTCAGCACCTGGTCAATAATATTCATCAAACTTCCCAGAAAGATGACTTTAAAACTGTAGTGCCGCCTTGGCGAAGCTTTACGTATTCTTCTATTATAGCTCTGAGCGTTTGTGTTGCTGGTGCATTCCTTTTCAATAATGTTAAATACTTCAATTGTTATTTTAACCGCCTTGCTAATCCTATAGCTGTCATCGCGCCATTGCCTCCTACTTATTTGGAGCTGGTTACTGACGATATTACCGTTGGCATAGATGAAGAAATCCAGACTAAGGCGATAATTCATGGCCGTCTGCCCGAAGATGCAAGCATTGTCATTGAAAAGAAAACCTCGGTCGAAACAGATGTCCCACAAACTGTACCATTTCGAAGCATCGCTTTAGGACCAGCGGAAGAAAACGAGCAGCAAACCCTTGAATACAAATCAAAGTTTGAAGTTGGCCGATATCGCTATCGTTTTCAGGGCGATCAGGCTAATACTGATTGGAAAGACATTAATATTTGTGGCATTCCTGATATTGAAGAAATGCATGCCAAGGTTAGCGTTCCCAGTTCCAAAACACAAAAGCCTTATATTGAAAAGATCAAGAATAGCTCTATTGATGTTACTCCTTCAAGTCTGGTTACATTAAAGGTGAAAACGACCGAAAAGCTTGATACTGTCGATATTAAATATCCTGATGGGAGAACCGTAACGAAAGATGTTGCGGGCAACAAAGAATTTTCTGTAATTTTTCCCGCCAGCAAAGAAGGTATGCTATCAATGCAGCTTAAAAGCTCTGAGGGAATCAAAAATACTAAATTGCCCCCTTTGCAGATTCGGCATAAAGTCGATCATCCAGCAAAAATTAAATTGATTTCGCCGCAAGGTGATTATTTGGCTACTGCTGTTTCAAGCGTGCCAATTACCTTTGAAGCCAAAGATGAAATCGGTCTGGAAGAACTGTCAATTATGTGGGAACTTAATGGCCAACCCATGTCTCCAATCGCTGCGGCACTGCCCGATGATTGCAAGAAACATACATTTACCCATATTATTGAAATGGAAGATTATGATCTTGAAACTGGCGATACCATTATTTATTATGCGATGGCTAAGGATGTCGATATGGGCTTGAAACGCTTTCACAAAGAATCTGTCAGTGACATATACTTTATCGAGATAAGGACTTATAGCCAGGACTGGTTCCAAAATCCACCGCCAAAACAGCAGGCAGATCAAAAGCCTAAAGGCCCAAATACAAAGAAACCGAAAATGCTGCTTGATATTCTCGAGTATAACCGGGCGTTTATTAAGAAAACCTGGCCATTTTCAAATCAGAGAAATGCTATGAATTCCAGGCAAAAAGCTCAGCTGAATTCTATCGCTGATGATGTTGAGTTTGCCCACGGGCAGCTGGATCTTGTGGGTGATATCCCAGAGTTAAATTTTACTGATGAGCAGTATGAAGCAATATCAGAAATTATGGATCATTATGAACATGCTGGTACTTATCTCAAAAATGCACAGGCAAAAGAGGCTTTGGTTCATGAAAAAGTCGCTTATCAGAAATTACGAAAACTTGTTGATGAGAAAAAGAAACTTTGTCCTCCCGGCAGTGGTACAAAGCCTGACGAACCCGATAAAGTGAAAATGGCGGAAAAACCACATTTAAAGCGTTTCGATCAGGAAAAACTCGACTGGGAAATGCAAAAGATAGCTAATGAAATCGAACAGATAGAAGATGAGCAAGCAGGATTGCAGCGTAATTTTGAGCATTTTTTGGCCAATCAAAAGCAAAAGAATGTAATCGCCCAAAAGGTAAATGATGAATTATCAGCCTCGCCCAAAGCTCAAGATTCTAACGCTAATAGCAAAGCATCGCCAAGCTCGAATAATAAATCAGTTTCTCAGGATTTGGCCAAGCCTACAGTTGAAGGTGGAGAAGAAAAAAAAGCCACTGGTCAGAAAAAGGGGAAACAGGGACAGGGTAAGCAGGGTGAATCTGGTAAAGGAACCCAGGGCAAATCAGGTCAGGGCCAAGAAGGACAATCTGGTAATAGCCAACCGGGTAAAAGTTCCAATGCTTCTGAGGCTAAGAACCAGGCTGGCCAATCTTCTCAGGGTAAAGCTATATCACAACCCGGTCAGGGCGGAAATAAAACCAATCAACTGGATGCAACCAAGGCACAGATGGCTATGATGCAGGCACGGCAGAATATCCTTAGTCAAAGAGTTAAGCAAATACAAAAAAAACTGGACCAGATATCTAAGGCTAATGACAATCAGCCTCAAGCGAATGCTGATAGCATGAAAAAAACCCAAGGCAGCCTGGACCAGGCTATGAATAAAATGGATAATGCTCAAAATGAATTGGCTCAGGCGAAATTTAAGGCTGGCCAACCTTTTCAAAAGTCTATGTCGCAAGTAAAGCATGATATGGGCCAAGCTAGTGAAAACCTTAAAATTGCTAAGAATGAACTTGATTCAATTGCCGCCAAAAATCAAAAAGAAAAATTGGCTACCAAATCTCAGGAGATGGCTGAAGAATTGGCTAACATGGCTGACGCCTTTGCAAAGGGTACTTCTCCGCAGGAAAAACGTGAAATGCTTGAAGCCTTGAAGAAGGCCAATGCTTTCATGAAGCAAATGATGAAAAATGGTATGGTGGCAGACCCTAATAGCTCGAACCAGAGTAAGACTGCCCAGCAAGGCTCCAAAGGCGGAGATGATAAGGGGAGCGGATTTAGTCAGAGTAATCAAAGAAGTTTATATGGGCAATCAGGAGGTTCGCTATCACCAGGTGTAATGAAAAATGACGCTGACATTGATTTGAACTCTGCTGAAACTTTGGAAGAAATTGAATTGTTGGCCAATAAATTCTGGACAATAGCGATCCAGGCACGAAAAGTTAAAAGTCCGTTGA
The DNA here is from genome assembly GCA_016342495.1 of Phycisphaerae bacterium. Taxonomy (GTDB): domain Bacteria; phylum Planctomycetota; class Phycisphaerae; order Sedimentisphaerales; family SM23-30; genus JAEIOG01. The sequence goes on along the minus strand of JAEIOG010000152.1, from coordinate 2,374 downwards.
TTGATCAGCCCCAAAGTGATGCTGAATATTACGAACTCGAGAATGAGTTTTTCGAACAGACAGCAGGGTACAAAAAATAATTTTGAATGAGAATAATATATGAAGTTAATTGACTATCCCGGACATCCAATTGCGATTTCTATTATTGCTATCGCTGCAATTTTGCTGTTGTTGGCTTATCGCAGTAAAAATATCAAAGATGCAAATTTATGGCGTATGCCGCTTTGGTTTTTGCAGATGGCAGCTATCGTGGTATTGCTGTTGATAATATGGAATCCGTCCAGGCCCGAATATGAAAAAAAGACCGCAAAAAACACTGTGCAGGTATTTTTTGATACCAGCGAAAGCATGTCCGTCTCAGAGGACCAAAAACAAAACCGTCTTGATCGGGCTATTGAAACCTTTGAAAATAATTTTGCCATAAATGATCCCGAATCTCCCAACTACCAAATTTTTGGCTTTGATCGTCAGGCATATCGTTGTGATTCACTAAAGTCATTATCACGCTGGGGGGCAACCAGCACTCTGGGGCCAGTTAGTCGGCATCTTAATCGTATTGCCAGCCAATCCAATAGCCGTGATGACCAGACCAGGGTCGTAGGGGCCATTATTTTTACCGATGGCCAGGTTAACGACAAAAGCATTAATAATTATGTTTCTCAAAATGACAATAAAATTGACGTCGTCATCGTTGGGCTTGGCAAGGAGCAGCAGCGTCCGGATATCGCCATAAAATCCATTAAAGCGCCTAATACCGTGCAAATTGACACTGGTTATAATGTCAGTGTTGACATTCAGTGTTCTAAGCTAATTCCTCAAAATATTCGCCTGGAGCTTCGCAAAGACAATAAGCTTATTGGCTTTAAGGATATCTCCGCTTCTGGACTTGAAAACGACAGCAAAGTATTATTTCCAGTTGCTGCTGATACACTAGGCGGTCATGTTCTGGAAGTATCTGTCAAAGCAATCGAAAATGAAATAAATCTAGCTAATAATGTCAGCCGAACAATGGTAAATGTTGTCGAGACCTCCAAACTTAACGTTCTATTGTATTCTGAGGTAGCTAGCATTGATTTTGGTAAAATTCGTTCTGCTCTTGTACGCGACAAGCGAATCCAGCTTGACGTAGGGCTCAATGCTATCAAGGTCGCTACCACCAATCGCAAAATGAAAGAACTTGATGGTCATATTTCACTGCCAGAGGACATCGCAGGCTTTAGCAAGTATGATATTATTATTCTGGGGCCTTGCGATTACCGCAAACTGACCGAAGCTCAAACCAAAGGGCTATACCGTTTCGTCGTCGAACGAGGTGGCGGCCTGGTAATACTTGGTGATCGTAATGGCTATACAGTCGAAAACTGTCCCAGCGAAGATATTCAGGTTCTATTGCCCGTAGAATTCGATTCACTGCGAAATAATGGCTATGCCCAGTTGGCTGATGCAAAGCTTACTTTAGAAGGCATTGAATCAAAAATCATGCCTCGTAAAATAAATGATAGTTTCATATATACTGATGACAATTTTCCAGCAAAGATCAAGCCTATAATTACCAATATCAGAAAGAAACCCGCAGCAACCACCATTGTTACTGCTAATAATAGTCCAGTTGTGTGCCTGCAGCGAATCGGTCGTGGCCAAGTCTGTTTTCTTAATACTTATGGATTCTATCGCTGGTATCGTGAAGATCTCGATGGCGGGCTTTTACGTGAATTCTTTTCAGGTTTGACATCCTACATGGGCCAGGTTTCAAATAGTCAAGCTGGAGTTGAACTTTTTGCTAAACGCAAAGCTGACGAACCCGCTCGCATTGTGTTTGAAGCATTGGTATACGACAGGGCTTTTGAATCTGTATCAGATGCAACGGTATTATTAACTTTAGGAGATATAGCTGTAACGATGCAGCCTTCTAGTCCTGGTCATTATAGCTGTATTCTTGATAATATCAAAGACCAGGCGCTAATTGCTAAAGTTGAAGCACAAAAAGATGGTGTCTTCCTTGGCGAAAAGATACTAACTACGACCCTGACCATGCCAAAAACTGAAATGGATAATGTTGATCCTGATCGGCAATTCCTGCAAAGGCTAGCCAGAAAGATCGGGGGAGAATATCTTGACATTGAAAATATAGATGCGAAATTAGCAAAGCAATTTGACCCTGTTACTGAAATTGAGGCAATTAGTTCAATGGAAAGCGTTTGGCCTGGTTGGACACTATTTGCCAGCCTCTGTGGTATCTTGACACTTTACTGGTTTATTCGAAGAGCAAAGGGATTAATGTGAGAAATATAATATTCATTTCACAGCCATCCCATAAGGGTTGGTAAAAACTTTAGTATTTCCAAATAGCCAGGGATGAGTTACACTGTAGCTA
>JAEIOG010000151.1 GCA_016342495.1 Phycisphaerae bacterium | reverse complement strand
GTGCATCTCGTGTTTCCATCGCAACATTATAGCATAAAAATACAAAACTTTCATCTATTTAATTGCCGGAGTAATAGCTTAGGAATTATTACACATTTTTCCTATACCAGATTAAGGTGCATAGTTAACATTCCGATATTATATATGTATTTGTCGCTATATGCTTTTTATAAATATTTATTAAAGAGGTTTTGTGAGTTGAGATGGCTGTTTCGATCTATTAATAAAAAGTCAAAACATCAAAACGCCAGCGTAGGTGCGCGCAAAAAAAGCTTAATTTTAGAATGCCTCGAAAAGCGAACTTTGTTATCGGTCAGTCCAGGGGCCTTTGTGGGGAACGTAATAGACAATGTTGTCGAGCAATCTGAAAATGGCCTTCAAAATCCAATTATCGAAACTGATACAAATAATTCTTATCAAGATGTGATCTTTATTGATTCAGCTATCCAAGACTATCAGAATCTCATTACCAATGATATCGACAATGCCAAAGTTATTCATATTTCACCTCAGGCAGATGGCATAGTTCAAATCGCACAACACCTGAAAGGGACCGATAACCTTAATGCAATACATATTATCTCTCATGGTCAGCAAGGGCAAATTCAGCTAGGCAACTCTAATCTAAACACCCGGAATATCGATGATTATCAGGAAATTCTTAACCAGATCGGTGATCATCTAAAAAGCAATGGCGATATCCTGCTCTATGGTTGCAATGTAGGCCAGGGTCAAACCGGCCAGCAGTTCGTAAATGCACTGGCTGATATGACCGATGCCGACATTGCCAGTTCTGAAGATATCACTTCAAATGAAAATCTGGGCGGTGACTGGGACCTGGAATTTAATGTTGGCCAAATCGAAGCGGATGTTTTTGCGGCCAACGAGACTTACAGCTATGCTCTGGCAATATATAATGTTACCAATACTAATGATTCTGGGGCAGGAAGTCTAAGGCAGGCGATTATAGATGCGAATGCTGCTGGCGGAATCGATACGATTAATATTGATGCTGGCATCCAGGACCAAACTATCACTTTGACCACTGGCAAAATAACTATCAATGACGATACTGTAATCCATGGTGACATTAATGTTGATGGCAATTTTAATATTACCCTTGATGGCAATGCCAACAGTGGAATATTCTTAATTGATGGCGGTGCTTCGGTTCAAATCGATGGTGTGCATTTTACTAATGGCTCAACAATAGCTAAAGGCGGTGCGATCAACATTAATAATGCATCTGATTTGACATTAGTCGATTGTTACCTGACCGATAATTTTGCTGATCAGGGTGGTGGTGCGATCATTGTCCTGAATGCTTCGGACATCACGATTCAGGAAAGTGTAATCGCCAACAATACCGCAACGGGAACCGGAGGAGGCATTCAATTTAGAAATGGCTCGACGGGCCAGATAGAAAATACCATTATTTCGGGAAATCTGGCAGGCGATGGCGGCGGAATAGGACTGAAAAATGATGGCAATGTCGTTACGGTTGCGCATTCGACCATAACAAATAATCGCTCGGAGAATACAGCTGGTGGTGGCATAGACAGAGATGCTGCCGATGCAACATCAACTTTGAATATTACACATTCTATTGTAGCAGGCAATTTTGAAGGCAATGTTGAGCCTTACGATGCTGGTGACATTGGCTTTAATATTCAGGCGGGTTCGGGCTATAATTTGATTGGCGATACTGCGACTGCTGGCGCCCTTGTAAATGGAGTTGACGGCAATATTGTTGGCGGTAATGCGGACCTGATACAAAACACCGATGCTGCAGGCAGAGTAATATTTTATCTTGGTGCATTAAGTGACGCTATCGATGGCGGCGATGCTGGCATTGCCGGAGAGCCTACAGTTGATATTCATGGCCAAGATCGTAAAGTAGACACAATCGATATTGGCGCATTGGAAATGCAGAAATTTTATGTCACTAACACCAACGACACTGGCGGTGGAACTTTTAAGCAGGCAGTCATCGATGCCAACGCTCAAGCGGGTATGGAACTAATCGAATTTAATGCTGGACTTTTAGGGCAATCATTTACTTTTAGTTCTGGGAAACTAACGCTGACCGATGATGTAGTTATCGATGGTGACATTAATAATGATGGCAACTTCGACATAACAATCGACAACAATGGCGGGACGCAGGCATTTATAATTGACGGAAATTATACCGCAATGATCAATGGCATAAGAATGACTGAATGCTATGGCAACGATGGCGGAGCGATCGAAGTTAAAAATGGCGGGCATTTGATTTTAGCTAATGGCTGGATAGATAATTGTACCGCGGGAGGTAATGGTGGTGGCATTTATGTCAACAACTCTTCGGCTAAGATAATCGGTACAGTATTTAGCGATAGCAACAATAATAATTTGTATGGTGCTGCAATCGGAATGAGTTTTGCAACTGTTGAAATTGAAAACAGTTTATTCACCGGCAATGTTGGTGCCATTGGCGGGGCAATCGGCATGAGAGATGGCGGCAATACGCTGATTATCAGCCATTCGACCTTAAAAAACAACAGATCCAAAAATGCATCTCATGGTGCGATTGCTATTGATAATATTGCAAATGGCACATTAACTTTGACCCATTCTATTATTGCCAATAACAAAACCGGCACTATCACGCCCTATGGCACTAAGGATTTATCATTTAATGTGGAAGCAGGCTCGGATTATAACCTGATTGGCGATGCAGGCAGTGCTGGCGGATTGACCGATGGCGCAAGCGGCAATATCGTAGGCGGCACACCCTGGTTTGTGAACAGCGTTGATACCGCAGGAAGACCAGCAGCTTATCTTGGCCCTGCAAGTGACGCCCTTAATGCTGGTAACCCCGGCCTAAACAACGACGAAACTGATGGTATGGGCCAGGAACGTGTTTTTGGCATAATTGATATTGGTGCAGTTGAGATGCAGGCCAACACATTACCATTTTCCAGCAATAAAACTATTTCAATGGACGCAAACACCGTTCATACTTTCGCAGCAGGCAATTTTACTTTTACCGATATAGACGGTGACGCATTTGATGCGATTAAAATCACTGGACTAGAAACCGCAGGTGAGCTGAAACTCTCTGGCGGGGCTGTACCTTTAGATCAGGAAGTTTTAATAGCAAATATCGCAAATCTAACATTTACGCCTGTAGCTGACCAAAACGGTGCTGGCTATGCAACATTTAAATTTAGAGTTTCCGATGGTACTGATCTCAGCTTTAGTGAATATACAATGACAATTAATGTTGATATGGTTAATACTGATCCGGTCATTAACAATGTCGATGGCAATTCTTATATCTATCTCAATACCAATGAAAAAGTTTTTCCAACTTATCAAGGTACAGTAACCGATGCGAATTTGACTGACTTTAATAACGGCGTATTGACAATATCTTATAATGCAGGAGCTGACGGCAATAACCTTTTGACAATTGCCAATGACGACCATGTGACCTTGCAAGGTAACGATGTAAAATATGATGGCGTTAACGTTGGTGTATTGACAGCTTTTGGCGGCGGGACCAATGATCTGGCAATAACATTTGATGCTGACGCTGACGTTGCTGAAGTGCAGGCAATTTTGAGAAGAATAGCATTTAGCAACAGTTCAGCTACATTGCCAACAACAGATATAGAACTGGAATTTACCTTAACCGATGGCGATGGCGGAACAAGTCTGGCTTCAGTTGTCACTATTGATATGGGTGGGATTCACGATGTCCCAGCAGGACAAAACACCGATCGAAATAATGATTTAGTATTTTCAGCTGGCAATGGAAATTTAATTTCGGTTAAAGCAAATGATCTTAATAAAAAAATTACCACAACTTTAACAGCGACCAATGGCGAGATAACGCTATCAGGTTTTGCTGGCTTGACATTTGGTGTTGGTGACGGCACAGATGATGCTACATGCACCTTTACCGCAACAGTGACAGAAATTAATGCAGCATTAGATGGTTTAATATTTTCGCCAACCACTGGTTTTGACGGTGCTGCGAATATTGAAATTTCAACTGCTGGGGCTTCGGCTTTGGACAGTGATGTGAATCTGGTAAGTCAATATACATTTGAAAATTCCGGAAGTCCATATAATGATGACTGGGGGCCCAATGATGGTAATGCAAATGGACCTGTTATTAGTTATGACCAGGACAGGGGAGCTGTGGCTACTTTTGATGGTGTCGATGACAGAATAACTTTGACAGGTTATAAAGGTATTGGTGGCACTAATGCTCGTTCACTAAGCTTTTGGCTAAAGACAGGGACTTTTACTGAGCTTACGCCAACAGTTATGGCCTGGGGTGCTGACGCTGCTGGGCAGCGATGGTCTATTATTGTTAAAGATAATAAGCTAAGGCTTTCAGGTGAAGGTGGTAATGTTAATGGTACCGCGATTGTTGATGACAATACCTGGCATCATGTTGTTATGACATGGGCAGATGATGGAACGCCTACGCTTGACGATGCGATATTTTATGTTGATGGCGTCCTTGACGGTCATACAGCTGACGCTACAGCAATTAATACCGGCAATAACCAGGACGTGTTAATTGGTGACGGTTTTAATGACGCTCAGCGAGCATTTGCCGGCAGTCTGGATGATGTAAGAATTTATGATCGGGTATTGACCCCTGCTGAAATTGCTATGATGGTTAATGGCTATGACGGCAGTTTTGCTGACACTGACAATATCGCGATAACGGTCAATCCAGGTCTTAATGATGCCCCGACATCGGCAGATAATACATTGACGGTTATTGAAGATAATACGCTGACCTTTGCAGCTGGCAATTTTAATTTCGCTGACACTGATGGCGATGCATTGACACAAATACAGATTACGTCATTGGAGACAGCTGGCGTATTGAAGCTATCCGGCGGAGATGTTGTCTTAAATCAGGTTATAACTTTAGCTAATATTACTAACTTGGTATTTACCCCAGCTGCAAACACTAATGGACCCGGTTATGCGACATTCCAATTTAAAGTACATGATGGCACAGAATACAGTGCCATAGCTTATACCATGAGTATTGATGTAACCCCTGTTCAGGATGTTCCCGTCGCTAGCGATGATAATATCTATAGCACTGATGAAGATGTAGCCATTAATATAAGTGCCGCTAATGGTGTTTTGGATAATGATACTGATGTCGAAAATGATGCGCTGACAGCAATTCTGGTAACAAACCCAGCTTATGGCAATTTAACATTCAATCCAGATGGGTCATTCATTTACAGCCCTCAACAGTACTGGTACGGAACAGATACATTCACATACAAAGCTAATGATGGCAATGCCGATAGTAATCTCGCAACGGTCACAATCACAGTTAGTCCTGTCAATAATGCTCCGATTGCAAATGATGACTCTGACTACATGGCTACAGAAGATAGCACGCTAAAAGTAAATCTCAGCCAAAATCTTTTGCTAAATGATACAGATATCGAAAATGATGCTTTGGCTGCCATATTAGTGAAAACAACAAGCCATGGAAAATTAAATCTGAATAGCGACGGAACATTTGATTATAAACCATCATATAACTGGTCAGGCATTGACACTTTTAATTACATGGTCAATGATGGAAATGACAATAGTAATGTCGCTACAGTGACAATCACAGTGAGTGGCACCAATGATGCTCCAAGAAGCTCCGCCGACAGTTACAATACTACCGAAGACAATGTCTTAGACATAACCAGCCACAGCGGTGTTTTAGCAAATGACAGTGACCCAGATGGTGACAGCTTAAATGCGCAACTCGTCTCAGGCACCTCTAATGGCCAATTGCTATTGAACACTGATGGTTCATTTAGCTATAAACCGGATTTTAACTGGAATGGCATAGATAGTTTTACATACAAAACGAATGATGGCAGAGCAAGCAGCGATCTGGTCAAAGTTAGTATTAATGTCGCAGCTATAAATGACTGGCCAGTTAATTCTGTGCCTGGCCCTCAGAATACCGCTCACGACACGCCTGTTATTTTTTCAAATGCTAATATGAATTCTATTAGTGTAAGTGATATCGACGCGCAGGAGTTGCAGGTTACCTTGCAGATTCAAAATGGGAAAGTCACTTTAACTAATACCGATGGGATACGCATTATTCATGGCGATGGTAATTTAGACAACAGCTTAACGATCGCAGGAAACCAGGATTCGATCAATAGTGCGATTGATAATATTATCTTTTTCCCTGATGAAGGTTTTAGCGGCCAAGCGAACTTGACAATAACAACTGATGATTTAGGCAATACTGGCATAGGCGGAGTATTAACTGATAGCGACACTGTCTTCATAACTGTCGCCCAGGCTCCGGTAACTACTTCACCACCCCCAACCCCCACAGTGGTTACACCAGTTATCGATAATGATAGCTCAGGCACTTCAACAACGGATAATGGTTTGTCTAATGACAATATGAACAAGATTTTGGCTCCCCCAATTAATAGCAGCATAAACAATGACATGAATGATCCTGCTTCCAATGTCATCAGCGGGATAAGAAAAAAAGTAAAAGATGAAAATTCCGTAAGATCCAACGAAGCTGACCTTGGAATTGTTGCAGATAATAATGAAAATATAAGTGGAGAATACTTAACCGAAGAAGCCGCAAATGAATCTGAATCTCAGGGAATTGACAAAGATTCTTCTAAATCAAGCAAGTTTAGCAGTAATGATACCAATGCTTTTTCAAACCATGAATCAGCTCATAGTAAAGTATCAAAAAATACTGATGCTGGTTCTTCTTCAAACAATTCAAGCGTCAGTAATCGCAAAGATAAGATTACTTTAGAAAAACTTATCAACCCAGACTCACGAATGTATCTGATTGATCGGGATACTGGCGTTTCTGTGCTGGATACCAGCCAGTTTGATTATAATACCGACGGAGTTATTATCTCCAGCAGAATTTCGAAAAAAAACCTGATATTCAATGAGCAGCAGGATTATATTGATAAGCAAGCTGAAGAACAGGCCAAAGCTAATGGTGATATTGGTATGCTCACCGTTGGTACTGTCACAACGGTTTCTGGCGTGCTATCTTTTGGTTATCTGTTGTGGTTAATAAAAGGTGGTTCGCTCCTAGCTAGCGTTATGTCAAATCTTCCATTATGGCAATTTGTCGATCCATTGCCAATCCTGGATAGCACAAATAGTGATAGCCATGGTTTTAAAACTTCCAAAGAAACTGAAATAGCAGAAAAAAGAATTGAATCTCTGCTCAAAGGAAATCCTGATACCCCCCAGAGCAAACATAGGCAGAGGAATAAATGAAATTAATAGGCCCAGTAACCCGAATAAGTATGAGTCTGGCTCTTATGATCCTTACGATCATGTTGGCAGCTGATTCATTGAGTCTGATACCAAACCTCAATAAAGCTACAATAGAAGAACGAACAAAATTGACAAAGATGATTGGTATCATCGGCATAATTACAACTAATAATAAAGATCTTGAATCAGCTCAGGCGGCCTTTCTTTCTATAAAACAAAAGAATCCGGATATCCTTTCCATTGCATTAAGAGATAAGGACAATAAAATAATTCTGGAAACAGGCCAACACGATAGCTATTGGCAAGAAGGTGGCAAGAAGCTTGCCAGTTGTATGAAAGTGCCTATACTCCGGGAAAATGAAATTCTGTTTAATGTAGAAATTAACTATGATTCACCAAATAAAGCAAATGGAATATTAGGCTACTTGGCTAACCAGTTCCGCCTGACCATCTTTGTCTGTCTTGCAAGCTTTGTTTTGTTTGTGTTTTATTTAAGAAAAATATTAAAACATTTAAATCCATCCAATGTTATCCCTGATCGCGTTCGTACGATTCTCGACGTGTTAGCTGAAGGGGTCGTGATTCTGGATAATAAACAACAGATCATTCTAGCTAATGACGCTTTTGCTGATGTAGTTGAAAAAACACAGCAGCATCTGCAAGGCTTGAAAATCGATGAAATTCCCTGGAAACTAAACGATGACAAATCTCAATCGGGCACACCATGGAATGACACTATAAAACTTGGTTCCTCTGAACTCGGAATTTCAATGAACTTGGAGACATCTAAAGGTCAGCGGGAATTTATTGTTAATTCCGCACCGATTCGTTCAACTAAAGGCGATATTCGTGGTGTTATGGTGACTTTTGATGATGTTACATGGATCCAGGAAAACAATGCAAAATTGAATGGACTTAATCAATCATTGCAGACTGAAATTCAGGAACGAAAATCAGCAGAAGCTGATGCCAAACAAGCCAAAGAGACAGCTGAATCTGCTAACCATGCTAAAAGTGACTTCCTGGCCAATATGAGCCATGAAATCCGAACACCAATGAATGCTATTATTGGTTTTAGCGATCTCTTAGCTGACGAAGATATTCCCAGCCATCAACGTAAATATGTAAACACCGTAAGAGATAGTGGCAAAATCTTATTAAGCCTGATAAATGACATCCTGGATTTCTCAAAAATTGAAGCCGGCCATATGGATGTCGAAAAAATTCATACTTCATTACCTCAGATTCTCAATGGTGTAGAAAACATGCTAAAGCCATTGGCCCAAAAGAAAAATATCGATTTTGCTTTTGTGCAAAACACCCCAATTCCAGCTATCATAAATAATGATCCTACTCGCCTGCGACAATGTCTAATCAACTTGATTAATAATGCGATCAAATTCACCGAAAAAGGACATGTGCATGTTTGCGTCTCCCAGGAAGTTAATCATGCAGAACCGATGTTAAGATTTGATGTCTGTGATACAGGCGTTGGCATCCCAGATGACAGAGTCGAAGCTATCTTTGATGCTTTCTCTCAGGCTGATTCCAGCACCACCCGTAAATTTGGTGGTACAGGGCTAGGCTTGTCAATTACGCAGAAACTTTCTATCTTGATGGGAGGGCGCATTGAAGTTGCCAGCACTTTTGGAAAAGGTTCAAAATTCAGTCTTGTTATTCCAACTGGCATTGAAATAATGCAACAAACTCAGCTTGATGATATCCATGAATACCAGGAACCGGAAGTTGCCGAGCTTTCTTCAAATGAAATTCAGTTCTCAGGAAATATTCTGGTCGCTGAAGATAATCCTACCAATCAGACATTGGTGCGTATCTCATTGGAAAAATTGGGCTTGACTGTAACTGTCGTTGACGATGGAGAAAAAGTTATCCAGGAAGCTTTGCTTAAGCAGTATGATTTGATTTTTATGGATATTCAAATGCCGAACATGAATGGCTACGAAGCTACAGAATTCCTGCGTCAGCAAGGTGTAAAATTACCAATTATTGCTTTGACTGCCAATGCTTTGAAAGGCGATGAGGAAAAAGCGACAAATGCAGGTTGTAATGAATATCTTGCTAAGCCTATCGATCGCAGTAGATTAATTGAGGTCCTGGAAACCTATCTCCAGTCGAGACGTATAGCCATTTCATCTGAAACCGATTCTGAGGGCGAACTAATTAATGAAAAAGAAAATCTAGAAGTGGCATCACAAAATAACTTTAATGGCAACATCCTTGTCGCCGAAGACAATTATACCAACCAGATGCTTATAAGGGTGTTGTTGGAAAGACATGGCCTTAATGTTATACTTGCCGACGATGGTGCAAAAGCGGTACAGGCTTGTGCTGATCAGAAATTTGATCTGATTTTTATGGATGTCAATATGCCAAATATGAATGGCTATGAAGCATCACAAAATATTCGCAGCAATGGCATCGACACGCCAATTATCATCCTTACTGCTAATGCTATTGAAGAAGGCCAAACCGAATTCCAAAAATTTGACTGCGATGACTATCTTACCAAACCTATCGACCGAGTCATACTCCAGGAATTTCTTATGAAATATCTATCCCCAACAAATGATCAGGGACATTGCAATAACAACAAAGACGCTCCTGCAAAAACCCAAACAACTACAACAGATAATACTCCCATAGTTTCAGAGCTAGTTGTCGACCCTGATTTCATTCCAGTGATAGAAGTTTTTCTTGAAACCCTTGACACGGAATTAGCAAGCTTGCAAGCAGCTCTACAAAGCCATGATTTTGAAAAACTTAAATTCTACGCCCATTCAATTAAAGGCTCTAGCGGCAATTGCGGTTTTCCAATCATTATGGACAAGGCCGCCTCTCTGGAAGATGATATCAAACAAAAAGATATCCAGGCTATTCAAGATTCTCTCGATGAGCTAGCCAAACTATGTAGTCGGGCTACCGTCAATGCTAAGTAAAGGAAGACTCGAACTCGCAACCTTCAGATCGACAGATCAATGCTCATTTTTCATAAGCCTTTGGTTTGGCCTCAGCTCAAAATTTATCTAGAAAGGGTATATTAAAATATCACAGCCATCCCATAAGGGTTGGCAAAAACTTTAGTATTTCCAAATAGCCAGGGATGAGTTACACTGTAGCTACTAAAAACAGGAGTAACCCATGGCCCCA